>JALWYP010000033.1 GCA_026992695.1 Flavobacteriaceae bacterium | reverse complement strand
ATTAAATCTTTTGGATATTCTAATGAAAAATCAATCGATCACTATGTTTAGATCGCCGTAACAATCAACTAACTTGAAATAAAGTGTAGAGAGTTATCATCTCTACTCAATATAATTACCCAATTCTTTTCTTTCTAAATTACAACACATAAAATTTCATTACTTTTGCTAATAATTTTTTAAGAACAGATGATATACGTAGACCCTAAAATATTAGAGCGAGTAAATGTTTGGCTTACTACTTTTTTTGATGAAGAAACCCAACAGCAAATCAAAGAACTCATCGCCCACAACCCAGAAGAGTTGGAAGATAGCTTTTATAAAAGTTTAGCTTTTGGCACAGGCGGAATGCGAGGTATAATGGGTGTTGGCGATAACCGAATAAACAAATACACACTGGGAAAAAACACACAAGGATTGTCTAATTATCTTAAAAAACAATTTCCAGACAAACCCATAAAAGTTGCTATTGCCTACGACTGCAGACACAATAGTAAAGAACTGGCAAAACTGGTTGCCGATGTTTTTACCGCTAACAACATACACGTATATCTTTTTAGCGATTTACGCCCCACTCCCGAACTTTCCTTTGCTGTAAGATACTTAAAATGCCAAAGCGGTATTGTACTTACGGCTTCTCATAACCCTCCCGAATACAACGGGTATAAGGTTTATTGGGAAGACGGAGCACAACTGGTTCCTCCACAAGACAAAGAGGTCATAGACGAAATAAACAAACTACATTACAACCAGATAAATTTTAATGCAAATAAAGAACTTCTAAGCTTAGTAGATAAGGATATAGACCAAGCTTTTATAAATGCCTCTTTAAAACACGGAACATTTAACACATCACAACAAGCAAAAAACAATACTACTATTGTGTTTACTTCGCTTCACGGAACATCTATTACAATTGTTCCCGAAGCATTAAAACAAGCCGGATATACCAATGTACATATTGTACAAGAACAAGCCGTGCCTAACGGTGATTTTCCCACGGTAAAATCACCCAACCCCGAAGAACCCGAAGCCTTGACAATGGCACTTAAATTGGCTCAAAAAAAAGATGCAGATATCGTTATTGGTACCGACCCCGATTGCGATCGGATTGGTGTAGCCGTAAAAAACCCGAAAGGTGATTTTATTCTATTAAACGGAAATCAAACCATGGTAGTAATGACTCACTTTTTGTTAGAACAATGGAAAAAACTGGGAAAACTCAACGGAAATCAATTTATAGCATCCACCATTGTATCTACTCCTTTAGTACAAAAAGTAGTTGAAGATTTTGGTGTATATTATAAAGAAAGTTTAACCGGATTTAAATGGATTGCAAAACTCATTAAAGAAAATCCGAATCTAGAATTTATAGGTGGCGGAGAAGAAAGTTTTGGATATTTAGTAGGTGATTTTGTACGAGATAAAGATGCGGTTACTTCTGCATTATTAGTATGCGAAATTGCTGCTCAGAAAAAAGCTGAAGGAAGTAGTTTTTACAACTACTTACAGGATATTTTTAAGCAGTATGGTTGTTATCAAGAACACCTTATTTCAATTGTAAAAAAAGGAAAAACCGGCGCGGAAGAAATTGCCGAAATGATGAAAAATTTTAGAGAGCATCCGTTTAACGAAATTGCCGGAAGCACCGTAATAAAAACAGAAGACTACTTAACCGGAATTGCAACAGAAACCAAAACCGGAAAAACAACAAAAATTAATATCCCGCACTCTAACGTGCTTATATATTACACACAAGACGGAAGTAAAATTGCTATGCGCCCAAGCGGAACCGAACCCAAAATAAAATTTTATATCAGTGTGAATACCGCTTACCATCAAAATTGTAAAAAAGAACTTGCCGAAAAAATTAACACCATTATCTCTTCCTTAAAACTAGGGTAACCCAATATGAATTACTTTAAAAAAATAATACGTTTTGCGCTGCCCTATAAAAAGTTTGGGATATTAAACATTGTATTTAATATTTTTTACGCACTTTTTAGCGCACTCTCTTTTATGGCACTAATACCTATGCTTGATGTTTTGTTTAAACAAGAAGATACAAAACAAATTACCAAACCGGTTTATCAAGGCATTTCTACTTTAAAAGATTATTACAAAGACATCTTGGCTTACAGGGTTCATGAATATGCTCAAGATGACGCTTCAAAAGCGTTAATGTTGGTAATTATATTAATAATCGTACTTTTTTTATTGAAAAATATTTTTAGGTATTTAGCCATGTATTTTATCACCTTTTTGCGTAATGGTGTATTACGAGATTTACGTAACGCACTTTACAAAAAAACCATGCAACTACCTATCTCCTTTTATTCCGAAAAAAGAAAAGGAGATACCATTGCCCGCATTACTAGTGATGTATTAGAAATTCAACATTCTTTTCTTTCGGTATTGGAACTTATTTTTAGAGAGCCACTTACCATTCTTTTTACCATTATAATGATGCTTATTATAAGCGTAAAACTTACTCTTTTTGTTTTTATATTTATTCCCTTATCCGGAATTGTTATTTCCAGAATAGGAAAATCATTAAAAAAGAAAAGTGATAAAGTACAAAAAGAACAAGGCATTTTTCTTTCTATCCTTGAAGAAACACTAAGCGGTCTAAAAATTATTAAAGG
>JALWYP010000032.1 GCA_026992695.1 Flavobacteriaceae bacterium | reverse complement strand
AAACCCCTGAAGCTGTAACTATAAGAACAATACCCAATCCCGAAACCAAAAAGCACAAAAACTACAGCCATACCAATTGGGCATACCTTACAGAAAGTGCCGCTTTGTTTTTAAGAGAAAAAGGGATTAACCACTTATTAATCGACACACCTTCGATAGACAAAGAAAAAGACGAAGGTAAACTTCTTGCTCACAAAGCATTTTGGAATTATCCCGAAGCACCGCGAATGCAAGCTACCATCACCGAACTTATTTATGTTCCGGAACACATAAAAGACGGGTCGTATTTACTAAACTTAATGATTGCACCTTTTTGTAACGATGCTTCTCCTTCTAAACCGGTGTTGTATAAAATAGGCTAAAAGCGTATCTTTACAGTATGGAATATCTTTTTATCGGACTTATTATCGGGTTGCTCGTTGCCTATTTTGTTTTTACTAAATATGGAGATTTTCGTTTTAAAAGAAAATCTATGGCACAGGCTTCGGTTTTAATTGAAAATATTAAGCGAGTAAGCAAACTCATTACCGTAGAAGCCGAATTTGCCGAAATCTATCATTATAAGTCCAATAAACACAAATGGTTAGAAAAATTAATCGGTACAAAAAAAGCCATTTTGCTAATCGATGCCAAAGCACACGTGGGTTTTGATTTAAACAAAATACAAATAGAAGCCCTTGAAAAAGAAAAAGTAATAAAAATCATACAATTTCCACAACCTGAAATACTTTCGATAGAAACCGATTTTAAATACTACGATAAAAAAGAAGGTTGGTTTAACTCGTTAACTTCAGAAGATTTAACACAAATAAACCAAGAAGCAAAACAGTTTATAATCGATAAAATACCCGAAAGCGGCTTGTTGGAGGAAGCCTCGTCAAGAGCCTTAGAATCGTTGCAATTATCTGAAAAATTAGCCAAAGCCATAAACTGGGAGTTGGATTATTCGGCATTGGTTTTAAACCAAACTTCTACTACCCCAATTCAGAAATCGTGAAATGTTTAACCCTTATTTTTGTTTTATTTATTAGCGGATTTTCCACTGTTTTTTCTCAAAATAGCAATCGCGTAGAAACCGTATTAGAACTTTATCCCGATTCTTTTAATTCACCTGAAGAATTAGCAAATTTCATCCGGCGTGATTTTAAAACCGAAGAAGAAAAAGTAAGGGCGGTTTACAGTTGGATTATTCAAAACGTTGCTTACAACCCGGATGAATACAAAAAATTTGATTACCGGTTTAAAAATTACAGAGAGCGCAATGAGAAAGAAGAAAAAACCCGTAAAAAAATTATTTCCCGAACTCTAAAAACGGGAGTAGCCGTATGCGAGGGCTATTCGTTTTTGTTTGAAAAACTATGCAATTTATTAGAGGTAAGAAATTACTTGGTACGTGGCGATACCAAATCTAATTTTAGCGATATAGGCAGAGCCTTTGCAACAAATCATTTATGGAATATTGCTTATATTAACGGGAAACCTTATTTGTTTGACCCAACTTGGGGAGCCGGAAAATTTTCGATAAAATTTATTAAAGACACCTCGTATTTTTATTACAAAACGCCACCCGAGCAACTTATAAAAACACATTACCCGAGTATGTTTGAAGATGCTTTGGTTGATTTTAAACTCACCAAAGAAGATTTTTCTTTACTTCCTTTAATTATTAATAAAAAAGTGCTTATTGAAGATATCATAGCTCCTAAAAACGGAATTCTTTTTACCGATGATTATTTGGGAGCTTTCCCTTTTGAGATACAAAATATAAAACCTGAAAAAGTATCGTATTCTTACGATGCCGGACCAAAAAAAGAAGTAGATTTAAAAAGGGTTGGTAATACGCTAACGTTTTCAATCCCTATAGAACTAGGAACAAAAAATTTACTTATTTATTTTAATAACAAACCGGCTTTAGGCTATGTAATACAATAAAATTTGTACCATGAACATAGAAGAATTTAGAAATTACTGCATTGCAAAAAAAGGCGTAACCGAAAGTTTTCCGTTTAACGAAGACACCTTGGTTTTTAAAGTAATGGGAAAAATGTTTGCATTAACCGGATTAGAACACCAACCGGCAAAAGTAAATTTAAAATGCGACCCCGAACGCTCGATAAAACTACGTGAAGATTACGACGGATTAATTTATGGAGCCTATCACATGAGCAAAACCCATTGGAATACAATTGAGATAGAACACTTACCCATAGATTTGGTTACAGAACTTATCAATCATTCGTATGATTTGGTAGTTGCTAAATTACCTAAGAAAATACGGTTGGAATTAGAGAAGTTATAAAAAATTTACCCACAACTCATATCGGCAACTATTTTCCAGTTGCCGTTTATTTTTTTAAAAATAATTAGAAAAACCCCGTTGGCATCACCTGCTTCTCTTTTTAAAAAATAGTCGCCCATTACCCAATAACTACCATCTTGTATGGGAGAAATATCATGAATTTTAAAACGTAATATACCGCTATCGGCTTTGGTAGGATATCCTTTTTTATAATTATCAAGCGTTTGTTGCCAACCTTTTGTAAGTCCGCTTTTACCAAAAAACTTTAAGCTGTCGTTTTTCCAATAACCATTCATAAAACCTTCTAAGTCGTTATTAGACCATGCTTTTTCTTGTGCCTTTAAAAC
>JALWYP010000031.1 GCA_026992695.1 Flavobacteriaceae bacterium | reverse complement strand
TTTAAGTTTAAGGTTAATAACAATTTTTTGAAACCCAAAAATACTATCTTAAAACGAAATATCAATATTTTTCTTTAATAATTTGTTGATTTTACATATTATTCACTTAAAAAATAGTAGGTTTTTTGTTTTTTTAGTACACTTGTTAACAAATTATGATTTTATTTTTTGGCAAGTTATTTGTATATTAACAATTTATAAACATCAAAAACATACGTTATGAAACTTTTATTTACTTCAATGGTTACCTTAACATTAGTAGCTTTTTCTTGTAATAGCACAAAAACTACTACAAAAGATAAAGTAACCGATTCTAAAACAGAGGTTATGGATGCAAAAAAAATGGTAGAAGATGGTTTCTGGGAAGGAACTGTAGTTTTGTCAAAAGCTGAAAATGACTGTCCTGTTACCATTAAAATAGAAGGTAAAGATGGTGCTTATTTCTTAGACCCAATTAATATAACCGAAAAATATGAAGGTTTTATTATTGACGGAACTAAAGTTTGGATAAAATATGCGGGATTACGTATGATGAATCGATGCGACAAAGCCAGCCCTGTTAATATTACCGATTTACAGGCTAGATAATATTTTATTTAGTAAAAAACTCGGATTGATTTTTTTAATTAATCAATCTGTTTTTAGACAGCCTCTTTTGTGTTTGCAAAAATTATAGTCTTCTAAAATTGCTACCAGATTCTTACTCGCTCTTCTTCGGGTAAATACATTTTATCGCCTTTTTTAATTTCAAAGGCTTTGTAAAATGAATCGACATTTAATAAGGGTTGGGTAGCTCTATACCGTCCGGGTGAATGCGGATCGGTTTTTACTTGTGTTTTTAACGATTCTTCTCGTTGTTTGGTTCGCCAAACCGTTGCCCAGCTCATAAAAAATCGTTGTTCTGGAGTAAAACCATCTTTGTTTTCGGGGCGACCGTTTTCTTTAAAGTAACGTTGTAATCCATCGTAAGCGGCTAATACACCACCTAAATCACCAATATTTTCACCTAAGGTAAATTTACCGTTAATAAAAACACCTGGCAACACTTCTATTTTACTGTATTGATCTGCTAATTTATTTCCTCTTTCTGTGAAATTTTGCAGGTCTTCATCTGTCCACCAATTTACCAAGTTTCCGTTGGCATCAAAACGGGAACCACTATCGTCAAAAGCATGAGAAATTTCGTGACCAATAACGGCTCCTATTCCTCCATAATTTACTGCATCATCGGCTAAGTAATCATAAAAAGGCGGTTGTAAAATAGCAGCGGGAAAAACTATTTCGTTATTAAACGGATTAAAATAGGCATTTACGGTTTGTGGAGACATTCCCCATTCGGTTTTATCTACAGGTTTGTCTATTTTGTTTAAATTTTCTTTAAGTTTCCATTTTGTAACAGCAATCATATTTTCATAGAAAGAATTGTTTGGTTTTACTTCCATAGAAGAATAGTCTTTCCATTTATCCGGGTAGCCGATTTTTACGGTAAATTTATTTAGTTTTTCAATTGCTTTTACTTTGGTACTGTCTGTCATCCAATCTAACTTATTTATACGTTCTTTGTATGCTTCAATTACATTGGCAATCATTTTTTCGGCTTTTTGCTTTGCTTCAGGAGGGAACATTTCATCTACATACAATTTTCCTAAGGCTTCTCCCACGCTTCCGTTTACGGTAGATAATGCACGCTCATCTGCCGGTTTTTGTTTTTTGCTTCCGTTAAGCGTTTTATTATAAAAATCCCAATTTGCTTTTTCAATTTCTGTAGACAACATTCCTGCTGCTTGATTAAGAGTTGCCCAACGCATTACTGTTTTCCAAGTTTTTATATCTCCTTCCGAAAGGATTTTTGAGACTTCTTTAATATACACCGGTTGCATTACTATAACGGTGTCTAGCTTTTTACTCACTCCTAAATCTGTAAAGGATTGTTCCCAAGATAATTGAGGTATCATATTTTGAAGGTCATCTAGCGATCTAGGATTGTTAAAATTTCTAAAATCACGACTTGCAACTTTGTCTAAACGGGGTTTTGCCAATCGTGTTTCAAAAGCAAGAATTGTTTGTGCATCTTGGGTTGCTTTTTCTTTGCTATCGCCTAAAAACTGAAGCATACGGGTAATATGATTTACATATTGTTTTCTTATTTTAACCGATGCAGAATCTGTATTCACATAGTAATCTCTGTTAGGTAAACCCAAGCCGCCGGGTGTAATATAGCAGGAATTCATCTTGCTGTTGTTTGGGTTTGAAAAAGCGGCAATGCCAATAAAAGGCTGGGATACCAATGCAGCGTCTTTGGTAATTACTTTTTGAAAATCTGCTACAGAATTAATGCCTTTAATTTTTTCTAAAGCCGGCAACAATGGGGTTATTCCTATTTTGTCTCTAGCAATTGTATCTAATTCAGATTCAAAAATAAACAATGCCTTGGCTTGATCGGTTTCGGGAGCGTATTTATTACTTTTTTTTGCTTTATCTAAAATAGCTAAAACATCTTTATTGGTTTTTTTTCGCAATACACCAAAACCTCCCCAACGCACTTGATCATCCGGAATTTCGGTGGTTTTCATCCAATTACCATTTACATAATTGTAAAAATCTTCTTTTGGACTTACGGTGGTGTCCATATTTTTTAAAATAATAC
>JALWYP010000030.1:7835-8864 GCA_026992695.1 Flavobacteriaceae bacterium | reverse complement strand
TGTTAGTCTTCCCCCGGAAAGGAACGGGGGTGAGATAAGGCGCATCGGTCTCTAAAACAAGGCTATCCAAAGGAATTTTTGCGATCGTCTGCCTCAAAGCATCGGCGCCCTTAAAGGTAATAATGCCGTTGGCCTTGAAAATAATGAACCGGCTACCGTTTTTGGGAATATGGAGGTTATGAAAAATCCGGGCAACAAAATGTTTATTTCAAATGTCTCCGTTGAACCTGTAATTGTCAATGGTAATTTCATCGTCCATCCGAATTGTGGTTTCGAAACACAAGTCGCTTCCATTATCATTCACGGAAACTTTACTGATGATCCGACATCTGAAATTTATGCCTATGAAACCGATGCCGGCTCACCGGGATCAATTGAAATTGATACCGACTTTGATCTCAACGGCTTATTGGATGTTGGCCCCGGTGATGTGCTTTTGCACGGTAATTTTAATATGGCAGCATCTTCCACCCTGAACATAACCACCGGCTCCCTTATTGACGATCAACCGTATGTGTCAGGAAAAGACTGGCAATATTTTAATGGGACTATAAACCTGACGGAGGGATTGTTCGAAATTACCCACGAAAGTATATGGTTTTCTGCCACTTCAGTTAATAGTATCAGCGGGGGAACTATACGGTGCGGGCATACTTTTCTGGTGGAAAATGATGTATTTCAGCCAAGTGGAGGTGTAGTGGAACTTATCGGTGGAGGCTCACCATACATTTTGTTGGGAGATGGCAGTTATTTTTATGACTTAACATGTGAAAAAACAAAACAGATAAACATTCGCTATAATGATATAATGGTAATGAATGATTTACACATTGTTTCCGGACCTTTATGTTCGTACGATGTCTATGGTCAACAATTTGATATATATATCCACGGCAACTGGACAAACGATGGCGGCGATGACGCCTTTCCTGAAGCAACCGGAACCGTTATTATTACACGGCCTGACGCAGCCGACATCACCACTCGCGAAACCACTTCCAACCACAGCATCAATACATACAAAACAAA
>JALWYP010000030.1:7418-7825 GCA_026992695.1 Flavobacteriaceae bacterium | reverse complement strand
AACGGTGTGGAAATTAATGAAGGAAATACCGTCAATGTACTGAATGACCTTGAAATAACCGACGGCACCCTTGAAATGAACAACAACTCTACATTGGACGTGGATGGTAATGTGCATATTGCCCCGGATGCCGGATTAAATGCTTATATTGATGCCGGCCTGAACTTGTTTATCGGCGGAAATTGGACGAATGACAATACTACTTTTAATTCGGTAGCGGGTTATACTCCGGGCACCGAAACCATCACTTTTGACGGTACAGGCGACCAAATCATAACTACCGCTGCTCCTGAAGAAAAATTCGGCAATCTAATCATTGACAAAGCCTCAGGTGAATTCAAACCCAATGACAATATTTACGTAATTCAAGATTTCACACTTCACCACGGCGATAGGGCGGACCATGT
>JALWYP010000030.1:0-7408 GCA_026992695.1 Flavobacteriaceae bacterium | reverse complement strand
TGTCAATGCAGGAGGTTATTTCAGTAATGCAACGAATAAGAATACTGTCAACTTTATTTCGAATAAAGATGCTGAAATACATTTCACCTCCGGCGGAACGTCCAATGGGCTCTTTAATGCAGTTGTCATTGACAAAGCACCTGTAAAAGCCTTTGTGCCGGGAAACGGCGAACCATTGTCAAGCGGTAACACAAAACCCGGTAAAGCACCCCTGACTCAAAATGTAACCCTAACTTCAAATGTATTTTGCGGTTATAACGGTGGTGTTACCGTTCAAAACGGAACTTTAGACCTCAACGGATATATCTTTACATCCACCGGAAATATGGCAATCGGCTCCGGTGGAACCGTGAATGTTTCAGCAGGCTCAAAACTCAAAATAGATCAGAACAATATTTTAGCCGTCAATTCCGGCGGAACATTAATCATTTCAGGAACATCAGGTAATCCGGCAACGGTTACTCATTATAATCCCGGATATTATACTTTCAATGTCAATAATGGGGGCACTTTGTCGGCTGAATATGCAGTTTTTGAATACATCAACGATTTCGGAGTCCATTTATTTGCCGGCTCAACGCTTGATCCTTCACATGCTTTCAATCACAGTACTTTCCAAAATATTGAACCTGGGTTATATGCTTCCGATATCACATTCAGTAACGATCAGATATTGACTTGTACAGATGTGAATTTCCCCGACAATCCCGGGTACAATGTCTGGAAAGCAAATGGTGCAGGAGAGGTAACATTTGTTGCGGCTACAGGCGATTATGCCGGGCCGGAATATGAATACGATCCCAATGATGATGTCAATTGGTCGGATATGGATATTGAATTGGGCCTTACCGTAATGCTTGAAGGTGCTTACAATGGTACGGATATGAATACAAGCCTTAACACACTCGGGATGATACCTTTGAGCCAACCCTTCGGAAGTATTCCCGATGCTATGTGGTATTACACAGGTACCGAAAGCGTCAGCTCCATTCCTGCCAATGTTGTTGACTGGGTTCTCGTGGAGCTACGTGATGCACCGGATGCCGCTTCGGCCACAGAATCAACGGTGGTTGACAGGCAGCCGGGATTTCTGTTGAACGACGGCTCCGTTGTCGCCCTTGACGGAACAAGCAACATCTCTTTCACAGGAATCGGTTATTCCGACGGTTTATTTGCAATAGTTTATCACAGGAACCACCTTGGAGTGATGTCGGCGGTAAAAATAGCCCGGTCAGGTGGTATTTATGCTTATGATTTTACGGCTCCGGGTTCTGCTTACAGCGATACGCAACCGGGAGAGAAAGACCTTGGGGGCGGCGTTTATGGTATGATTGGTGGCGATTCCAACGGTTCGGGTTTGGTTGCGCTGGGTGACCTGGCAAACGACTGGAACCCACACGCCGGAGAAACAGGATATCTTCCTGCCGATTATAACCTCGACGGACAATTGGACAATAGAGATAAAAACGATATTTACGTTGATAACCTCTGGAAAATGTCGCAAATACCTGTTACCGTCGGTATGCTAAAAAGTGGGAAGGATTCACTTAATACAAATAACGAAATAAAAAGTATGTTTTTTTTCATGATTATTTATTTTAGATTTTATAATTCTTGTTTTTAATATAAAAATCGGTTATTGCAATCCAGCCTTTATCTAACAACCCATCTTCTTCTACACATTTTAAATAAAATTGTAGGGCGAGTTCACTACTTCCTAATTTCTCATAACACCTGCCTATTCGTAAAAGAGCAAACGAAGTTGGATCGTCTAATCCTAGCGTTACGGTATAACTTTCTATAGCTTCAGTGTAGCGTTTTAGTTTTTCTAATACTTTTCCTTTTTCCAGATAGGCACCAATAAATGTGTCATCACTAATAATTGCAAAATCGAATGCAGCAAGCGCTTTCTTAAATTCTTTAAGTTGGTAATATTGCTTTCCTACTTGATGCCAAGCTACTTCATTATAAGGGTTTTTGTTAAGATAATCGTTGAGATAATCTATTGCTTCTTGATTTTGGTTAAGATATTCAAAACAATATATTACGTTGTATAGTGCAGAAATGTCTTCCTCTTCTTCCTCTAAGCACTCCATAAAATACCATTTGGCATTTTCATAATCTTCTAAAAAGAGGTACTCCATTCCTATTAATGAAAGCACATCTGGTGGATCGCTTGTAATGTCTAATGCTTGTTTTAAATACAGGATGGCTTTTTTATGGTTATGCTTTCGTGAATAAATATTGGCTTTTTGAATAAAAATTTCTTCGTTTGATTTTTCAAGTAATGAAAGGTTGTCCAGTAACTCTTCAGCTTGATTGAGTTGATTTTCGAAAACAAGCATTTCTACCTGAAATAATTTTAAGTTTATCGAAGAAGGGTGTTGCTCTAGTCCTAGTTTTGTAGCCTTTTTAGCAAGCGCAATTTTTCCGGATTCTAGATAATAGTGGATTATTTCTTCAAATTCGTCAGCGTCAAAGAAGAAAACACTATTGGTTTTTAGCATAGATTCAAAACGCGACAAGGAGGCTTTGTTATTGTTTTGATCTTCACTTAATTGCATACGCGGGGTTTGCTTATTTTTGTTATTTTAAATATACTAATGTAACGGTATGTATAGTTGTGTAGCCTTATTTGTTGTTAACGAAGTTATTAACAAGTGGTATGTTTGTTTGCTAAGGGTTTGATTTTATTATTTTTTTAAGGAAGTGTTCTTGTTCGTAATGTTGTTTAGTACTTCGAGTAAGATGGTACACCCTTCTTTTATTTCCTTATTAGAAATAGTTAAAGGTGGGGTTATTCGTATGGCTTTTGGTTCAAATAACAGCCAAAAAAGAAGCAAACCTTTTTCTTTACAAGTAAGTATAACTTCTGAAGCTATTTGCGGTGTTTCTAAAATAAGAGCCAGCATAAGTCCTTTTCCTCTTATTTCTTTAATAAGAGGATGAACCAATAACTTTTTAAAAAGCTTTTCTTTTTCGAGTGTTTGTGATATTAAGTTGCTTTGGGTTAGCTCTTTTAAGGTTGCTAATGCTGCACTAGCAATAACCGGATGCCCTCCAAAGGTTGTAATGTGTCCTAGTTTAGGGTTTTTTTGTAATAGGCTCATTAGTTTTTTTGAAGTGGTAAAAGCTCCTATGGGCATACCACCGCCCATTGCTTTACCTAATACCAAAATATCGGGGATTATGTTATAGTGTTCAAAACCAAATAGCTTTCCGGTACGCCCAAAACCGGGTTGAATCTCATCGAGAATAAGTAACGCTCCTACCTCTGTACAGCGTTGTTTTACTTTTTCTAAATACTTGTTTTTTGGTAAAATAAATCCGGCACCTCCTTGTATTGTTTCTAAAACTACCGCTGCGGTTTTTGTTGTAATTTTTTTTAAATCATCAACTTTGTTGAAGGTTATGGCATCACAATTTGGCAGTAATGGTTTAAAAGCCTCTTTTCGTTTTTCAAAACCCATAACACTCATCGATCCCAAGGTATTTCCGTGATAAGCAAAATTTGCATAAATAATTTGTTGCCTTCCGGTTGCTCTTCTTGCAAGTTTTAAGGCTCCTTCTACAGCTTCGGTGCCACTGTTGGTTAAATACGTTGTGGTAAGTGGTTCAGGGAGGTTTTTTGCAAGGAGTTTACAAAGCAAAACGGCGGGTTGTAATACAAATTCACCATACACCATTACGTGTAAGTACTTTTCGGTTTGCTTTTTTATTGCAGCGACTATTTTTGGATGGCAATGCCCTAAACTACAGGCTGATACACCGGCTATAAAATCAAGATATTTTTTATTGTTTGTGTCAACTATATAACTTCCTAAGGCACGAGCGACTTCTATTTTTAACGGGTGCGGAGTTGTTTGTGCTTGATATAGAAAAAAATCGTTTTTCATTAGGGGTTGTTGTTCTCTTTTTTAGTGTTGGGATTAACCATAGGTTTATTATCCGGATTGTTTTTTAAATCTTTGGGTTTTAGTTTTGAAGCTTCCGGAATCGTATTATTTTCATCCAATAGGTCGTCAAAAAATTCACCTTCGTCATCGGGTAGGGGTATTCCTTTTATTTTAACTAGTTTGGGCTTGGGTTTTCCTTTAAATAAATCATTAACTTTTAGCAAGCGTTCTTCTCCACGCCATTGAAAACCGGGGAGTAATCTCACATTCTCAGGTAATAAGGAGGGTGGGTTTAAAGTTCCGGTAACTTTTTGTAAAAATTTTATTCCGGTTATTTTTTGATTGTTTAAATACATCTGAATTTTACTACACACCGTGTTGTTTATCCCTATTAATTCGTCTTTATCGTTTCTTGTGTAAAATAATACCTGCGTGTTTTTAATAATGTTTACGGTATCTAATTGGTTGTTGGTAAACAATCCAATAAGCCTTTCACCCTTTACTTGGTTGTAACCGGCACTGTCTTTCTGAACTAAAAAAGCATTTTTAAAAACCTTGAGTGTATCTAGATTTTCGGTTTTTTTATTAGAAAGAATATGGATGGTATCTCCTGTTATTTGATTTTGACCACTCCAAAGTACAGGGTTTCTTAGTAGCTTTGTAATTCCCAGATTTTGATTTACATAAATAGAATCACATTTTCCGCTAGTGGGTTCTTCTCCCGGAAGTCCTTTTTTGAACATTCGGGCTTTGTAAAATCCTTTAATGATTCGTTTTTTAGGTTTTCCGGTTACCTGAAGCGTATCTGCGTGTACATATATAGAGTCGCCGTCTTTTATAGAGATAGCTACGGCTCTTTTGGTAATAAAAACCGAATCTTTTGCCCTAAACACTTCGGCATAATGCCCTTTAATAATTGTTTTGTTTAGCGTGTCTATTACTTTAATATTGTTTGTTGCCGATGCAAATTTTTCTGTTCGATTAAAGTAAATACTATCTCCGTAAAGCGTTCGGTTGTTGTACTCAATTCTTGAATTTTTTACAAAATAACCGGTGTTGTTTCTGGTGTTATAAAAACCTCTTTCACAAAATATGGTACTGGCATCACTTACAATTGTGGATTCCCCGTACAAGTAAGCACCTCCGGTTTCTGAATAAAAGTCTAATTGTTGTGAGTTAACGGTGTATTTAGGATTGGTTATAACTACATTAGATAAAAATTGATATTTTTTACTTTTTGCAAAATATCTTCCTATTTTACTGGTAAGTGTACTGGCAGTATCTTGTACTGTTCCACCGCTTCGATAATAGGCTTGTTGTTTTATCCGGTCAAAGTAAAGCGTATCGGTTTTTAATGAAGTATCCGGATTGGTAAAGACAACATTTCCGCTGGCAAATGCAAACTGAGTATTGCCATTATATTCGGCATAAGTGCTTCGCATAGTGATGGTATCGCCTTGTTGAAGACGTACATTTCCGTAGGCATTTACAAAATTATCTTTGGTATAAACATAGGCTTGATCGCACCACATTTCAACACCTTCGTGAACTATATAAACTTGCCCGGCTTGGTCTTTTGTATAGATTATGGCATCGGGAAATTCGGGTTTTTTTTCAAGATACCCTGATTGAATACTTACTTGTGTTTTCTTTTCTTTAGGCAATACGTTTATTTGTGCCTCCGAAAAATAAGGAAAACTTATAAATAACAATAAGAAGTATATCGAATAGTTCAAGTACTAAGTTTTTTAAAATTTACAGCGAAGATACTAAAGCAAGTTGGTATGAGTAAAAAAACAGTAATTTTTTAACTGAAATTTTGGATATTATACTCCATATACGTTGCGGTGAATTGGGCAATTTTTTGGGATGTAAGTTTTTTTAAAATATGAAAAGATAAATCAATACCGGCAGAAATTCCTCCGGAGGTATAAATAGAATCTATTTGTACAAAACGTTTGTTCTTTTTAGCGATAGCCGTTTTATCTATTTTTTCAACAAAAGGATAAACTTGATGATGGGTACAATAAGGTTTGTTTTTTAAAAGTCCGAGTTTGGCTAAAAGAATCGCTCCGGAGCAAATACTCATTGTAATTTGTGCAGTTTGGTGTTGGGTTTTAATCCATTGCAATAAGGATGTATCTAAAAGTAAATTTTTTGTTCCTTCGCCTCCAGGTATAATAAGAATGTCTATTTTAGGATGGGTTACAAAGGTATGGTTTGCAATAACTTGAAGATTGTTTACTGTTTTTATAATTTTGTTTTCTTTTGAAACGGTAAAAACATTAAAGAATTGGTGGTTGTGAATTTCGGAAGCTACTGAAAATACTTCAAACGGACCTGCAAAATCCAGTACTTCAACTTGATTAAAAAGTAAAATAGCAATGTTTAATTTTGTATTCATTTTCTATATAAAAAGTAACGATTTACTTCTTCTATATATTTTTTTTTAGCATCTTCAATACTTAAATCTCTATTTTGAAAAATAGCATTGGTTTTAAACGCATTAATTAACGGGTTGCTGCTACCAGGAGGATCTTGGTCTTGTGTTGCAACTTTAAAATACGAATACAATCGTAATAAAAAATCTGCAGGAAAGGGTTGTGTGTGTTTGTTAATACTTTCCACTGCTTCTTTAAACGCAATATCTAATTCTTCGGGTGTCATTTTTTTGCCAGTATGGTAATACCTCCTTTAACTTTTTGATTAAGTTGTACGGTGATTTTCGCATCTAAAGGTAAAAAAACATCTACTCTTGAACCAAATTTAATAAAACCACTATCTTCTGCTTGTATTGCCTGATCGCCCTCTTTTGCATAATTTACGATACGTTTTGCTACTGCTCCGGCAATTTGTCTATACATTATATCGCCCCATTGTGTAGCATGTGCTACAACGGTTGTTCGTTCGTTTTCCTCAGATGCTTTTGGATGCCAAGCAACCAAGTATTTACCGGGATGATACTTACTGTATTTTATGATCCCACTTACGGGATACCGAGTAACGTGAACATTTAAAGGCGACATAAAAACCGAAACTTGCAATCGTTTGTCTTTAAAATATTCGTTTTCAAAAACTTCTTCAATTACCACAACTTTTCCGTCAACGGGGGAGACAATACTATTGCTGTCTTTTGTAAATGTTCTTTTTGGATTTCTGAAAAACTGAAGAATAAGTACTAGCAAGATAATAAAAACAACAAACAGCAAGCGTTTAACTGTTTCGTTTTCAATAAATAATTGCACCAAAACTGTTAGTCCGATGGTGATTAAAAATGAAGTTAAAATAATAGTATTTCCTTCTTTATGAAACATAATGTATAATTTCTAAAAATAAATAAACAAAAGGGCTAGCAAATAGGATACTGTCTAACCGGTCGTATAAACCTCCGTGACCGGGCATAATGGTACCGCTATCTTTTACTCCGGCTTGGCGTTTAAATTTAGATTGTACTAAATCTCCTATGGTTCCGAAACTGAAACAATAATGGCTAAAAGTATCCAGATTGAAAC
>JALWYP010000029.1 GCA_026992695.1 Flavobacteriaceae bacterium | reverse complement strand
AGATAAGCCCTACCAAGCACTTGATTTTTCAAAAACCGAAACCAACGAAGTACGTTGCCCCGATGAGGCTTCGACTAACCGAATGATTAGGAAAATTAAAGAAGTAAAAAAAGAAGGCAATACTATTGGTGGTACCATTACTTGTGTAATACAAAATGTTCCGGTTGGTCTGGGCGAACCTGTTTTTGATAAACTTCACGCGCAATTGGGTAAAGCAATGCTTTCTATAAATGCAGTAAAAGGTTTTGAATACGGAAGTGGTTTTTGCGGAGCCAAAATGAAAGGTAGTGAGCACAATGATATTTTTAATGAAGACGGAAGTACACAAACCAACTTGTCGGGAGGGATACAAGGAGGTATAAGCAATGGGATGGATATTTATTTTCGTGTAGCTTTTAAACCCGTAGCAACTCTTATGCAAGATCAAAAAAGTATAGACCAAACCGGAAAAAATGTTATTTTGCAAGGCAAAGGAAGACATGACCCCTGTGTTGTACCAAGAGCTGTACCAATAGTTGAAGCTATGGCAGCATTGGTTTTAGCCGATTTTTGGTTGTTAAATAAATGCTCTAAATTGTAAATGAATTAGAAATTTTTAAAATGAGCCGGTTTAAACCGGTTCGATATAAAACTTTAAACAGATGAAAAAATTAGAACTACACTGGCGTATTTTAATAGGAATGGTACTAGGATTATTGTTCGGGTATGCAATGACACAAGTTTCTTGGGGCGCCGATTTTGTAAAAGATTGGATAAAACCTTTAGGAAGTATCTTTATAAAACTATTAAAGTTAATTGCTATTCCGTTAATTCTGGCTTCTCTTATTAAAGGAATTTCCGATTTAAAAGATATTTCTAAATTTAAACAAATAGGATTGCGAACGATTGTAATTTACGTGGTAACAACAGTTATTGCTATTTCTATAGGATTGTTAATTGTAAATATAACAAAACCCGGTGACGGTATATCGGAAGAAACCATTACCCGACTTACCGAAACCTATGCAAATGATAGTGGTGTGCAAGCAAAAATAGCCGAAGCTACCAAACAACAATCCAGTGGTCCGTTGCAATTTTTGGAAGATATGGTTCCAGATAATGCTTTTGCTGCTTTAAGTAATAATAAAATGATGCTTCAAGTAATATTTTTTGCCATATTTATGGGGATTTCAATGCTTCTTATAGGTGAAAAAAAGGCGAAACCGTTAAAAGATTTTTTCGATTCTATAAATGAGGTTGTCTTAAAAATGGTAGATTTAATTATGCTCACAGCTCCGGTTGCTGTGTTTGCGTTATTGGCAAATGTGGTTGTTTCTTCAAACGACCCCGATTTATTATTAGCGTTACTAAAATATGTAGGTGTTGTGGTAACAGGTTTACTTTTAATGATTGTTTTTTACCTAATTATTATTTCGGTTTATACCAAGAAAAATCCGTTTTGGTTTTTAAAGCAAATTTCGCCTGCACAATTGTTGGCTTTTTCAACCAGTTCAAGTGCAGCTACGCTTCCGGTAACGATGGAGCGAGTAGAGGAACATATAGGAGTAGATAAAGAGGTGTCTAGTTTTGTGCTTCCGGTAGGTGCAACCATTAACATGGACGGAACCAGTTTATACCAAGCTGTTGCAGCAGTTTTTATCGCACAAGCATTGAGTTTTGATCTTACTTTTGCAGACCAACTTACCATTGTTTTAACGGCATTATTAGCATCTATAGGTTCGGCAGCTGTACCTGGCGCCGGAATGGTTATGCTGGTAATAGTACTTGAATCTATTGGCTTTCCGGCAGAAAAATTAGCCATAGGATTGGCATTAATTTTTGCAGTGGACAGACCCTTGGATATGTGCCGAACGGTGGTAAATGTAACCGGCGATGCAACAGTATCTATGCTTGTAGCAAAAAGCGTGGGTAAATTACACAAACCCCAACCAAAAGAATGGGACGATCATTTAGAGGAGGTAATTTAAATTTTTAAATCCCTCTTCTCTTTTTTTCCTTTTTTAATAGGGATAACTCTCTGCTGGTTTGTCCGGCAACCGAGGTGTTTTCTTCGGCTCTTCTAATGAGGTAAGGCATGACATCTTTTACCGGTCCAAACGGAATGTATTTTGCAACGTTATATCCTTCTTTAGCCATATTAAAACTAATATGATCGCTCATCCCGTATAACTGACCAAACCAAACACGTGGGTCGTTTTTGTTTAATTTGTTTTCTTCCAAAATGTCCATAGCCAAGTAACTGCTTTTTTCGTTATGCGTTCCAACAAATAATGTGATGTCATTTAAATTATCAAAAATATATTGCATAATTGCATTAAAATTAACATCGGTTGTTTCTTTGTTTTTGCAGATTGGCGTAGGGTAACCTTTTTCTTCAGCACGCTCGTTTTCTTTTTCCATATAGGCACCTCTAACAATTTTGTATCCTAATTTATATCCTTTTTCATTGGCTTTGGTATGTGCTTTTTTAAGGTAATCTAAACGATCCCATCGATAGCATTGCAGGGTATTAAAAACCACAGCTCTTTTTGTATTATACTTTTCCATCATTTGTTCACATAAATCATCGGCAGCATCTTGAATCCAAGATTCTTCGGCATCGATAAGCAACATAATGTCGGCATCGTAAGCTGCTTTGCAAATGGTATCG
>JALWYP010000028.1:1293-2655 GCA_026992695.1 Flavobacteriaceae bacterium | reverse complement strand
GGGTAATGCAATTGCAGAGGCTACTGTAAACGGAGCGTTTTCGTTAGTAGGCGGAGGCGATAGTGTAGCGGCGGTTAAAAAATTTGGTTTTACAAATAAAGTGAGCTATGTCTCTACAGGAGGTGGAACTATGCTGGAACTTCTTGAAGGAAAGGTGTTGCCGGGAATAAAGGCTTTAGAAGAACATTAATTATTTAAAAGTATCTTTATCAAAATTTATTTTTATAAAAACCGTTATTACTTGTATGAAAAATAGTTTAGCACCAATATTTTTATTGTTTTTTACATTACTTTTTTCTCAAGAAAAAGATAACCTTATTATAACAAAAGATTCGCTGAAAACACAACCGCCGGAGACCATTACTACATTTGTAACCCTTGAAAAAGATAGTGTTGCAGCGTTAAAAGATTTTGCTTACGCCCGAAAAATCGATAGTCTTTGGCTTCAAGATTTATATAGCAATAAACGGTTTGAAGAAATCTACGGAAGCATCAAAAATCTTGATTTTACACCGGTTGATTATCAAGAGCTCACTACCGAAACCCTAAAACAACGCCTTAAAGAACTAGACGCGAAAACCCCTTTTCACATTGAGTATAATGCTTCGTTGGAAAGTGTGATAAAAGGCTATTTAAAAAACCGAAGAAAAACAATGGCGAAGTTAATGGCGTTGAGCGATTATTACTTCCCGATGTTTGAAGAAACGTTGGATAAGCATAATATTCCGTTGGAAATGAAATATTTGGCGATTGTAGAATCGGCGTTAGTGCCCACGGCACAATCTCCTGTAGGAGCAAAAGGGTTGTGGCAATTTATGTTTAGCACCGGAAAATTATACGATTTAAATGTTAACTCTTATGTAGATGAACGAGCAGACCCTGTAAAATCAACCGAAGCGGCATCTCGGTACTTAAAAAAATTATATACTATTTTTAACGATTGGGATTTGGCTCTGGCAGCCTATAATTCGGGACCGGGAAATGTGTCTAAAGCCATAAGAAGATCGGGCGGTAAGCGTAATTATTGGAATATTAGACAAAATCTACCCCGTGAAACAGCAGGGTATCTTCCTGCTTTTTATGCCACGATGTATATTTTTGAATATGCCGAAGAACATAGTTTTAAAAGTAGCGGACCGAAGTTTCCTTACATTATTACCGATAGTGTTCAGGTAAAAAAAACCATTTCGTTAGAGCAAGTTTCTAAAATAACCAGTATTGACACAACCGAACTCCGGTTTCTTAACCCACAGTACAAACTGGGGATAATCCCTTATGTGGAAAATAAAAAATATACATTGCGTTTACCGGTAGATAAAATGGGACTCTTTTTAAGTAACGAAAAAGCAGTTTATGCGTATG
>JALWYP010000028.1:0-1283 GCA_026992695.1 Flavobacteriaceae bacterium | reverse complement strand
AACGCTGGAATAGGTTGCGTTCAACCAGATTGCGAGTAGGGCAACGATTAACTATTTATCCAAGAAAATTTGTAAAATCTTCAAAGCATAATACGACTTCGGCAAAAAACAAAAAAACCTATACGGTGAGAAACGGTGATTCGTTATGGAGTATTGCGCAGAAATTTCCGGGCGTTACGGTAGAACATTTAAAAAAATGGAACAATATTAGCAGTACTAAATTAAAACCCGGAATGAAGTTAAAAATTCAGAAGGGATAATGGCTTTCTTTTGAAGCCTAAACGCATACATTCAACATACTTAAAAACACGTATAATTTTTTAGTTATGAAAAAATTTTTAGCAATTTTCGTCGTCTTATTGGTGGTAACATCGTGTAACCAAAAAGGAGAAAAAAACAAAAGGATACTTCCTAAATCGGTTGGTAATATCAATGCATTACAAGTTGTAATAAATGATGATTTATGGAATGGCGAAGTTGGAGAAACCATACGGAAGTATTTTGCCGCACCCACAGACGGATTGCCTCAAGATGAGCCATTATTTGATTTGCGACAATTTAAACCGGCTGCTTTTAGCGGTTTTGCCAGAACCAATCGTATATTCCTTAAAGCGGGTATAGGAGATAAAGACACTATCTACATTAAAAAAAACCCGTTTGCAAGACCCCAAACAGGAGCGTTTATTTATGCGAAAACACCTAAAAAGTTAGTAGCTTTAATAGAAAAAAACCACCAAAAAATTATTGAGTCTTTTCATCAATCGGAAATAAAAGAGCGCCAACGCCGTACAGCTATTTCTACTTTAAAATTAGATTCTTTAAAACAGTGGTTTGGCATAACACTTAAAGTACCATCTGCGTACAAAATCGCTAAGAAAACACCGGAATTTTATTGGATACGAAAACATTTAAAGTCCGGTAGCACAAATATTTTAATTTACGATGTGCCCCTAAACGCCATTACAAACGATAGTCTGGCGATGCAGCAAATAATTAAAATTAGAGATTCCATTGGTGGGAAAGAATTACCCGTAGAGGACGACGGGAAGTTTATTACCGAAAAGGCTTATGCTCCCTTTTTATTTAAAACCAAAATAGCCGGATTTCCCGCTTATGAAACTAAAGGAACCTGGGAAGTAGAAGGCGAATTAATGGCAGGACCGTTTGTAAATTACGCAATCAAAGACACAATTAACAATAGGTATTTAATTTTAGAAGGATTTACTTATGCCCCTTCGGTAGATAAAAGAAACCTTCAATTTGAACTGGAATCTATCCTGCAC
>JALWYP010000027.1 GCA_026992695.1 Flavobacteriaceae bacterium | reverse complement strand
TGATATAACGGTAGTAATTTTTCCGATGCTTCGTTCTATCAAGGGTAATCCGGTAAAAATAGGAGAAGAAATAGGTAGTTATTTAGTTGAAAATTTAGAAGAAGTTGTAAAATTTAATGTAATAAAAGGATTTTTAAACCTTGTTTTAAGCGATACTTATTTCCTGAATTTTTTTAACTCGGTTAGTGATTTTTCTGTTTTCGGGACAAAATCTGAAACTTCAAAGGATGCGATGATGGTTGAGTATTCTTCACCCAACACCAACAAACCTTTGCATCTCGGGCACGTGCGTAATGTATTGTTGGGTTATAGTGTCTCACAAATATTAAAAGCAAGCGGAAAAAAAGTATATAAAACCCAAATTATTAACGATAGAGGAATTCACATTTGCAAAAGTATGCTCGCCTGGAAAAAATGGGGAAATGGTGAAACTCCGGAATCTTCCGGATTAAAGGGTGATAAATTGGTTGGCAAGTATTATGTGATGTATAATAAAAAGTATCAAGAATCTTTAAATCAAATAAGAAAAAATGCAGAGGATGCATATGCCGAATTGTCAAACCCTACCAATATTAATATTGAGAGAAAGGAAGAATTTGAAGAATTTATTAAAAAGACAACCAGTTATGAGTTTGATAATAAGATTTTATGGGCAATAGGTGGACTTGTATTGGCTGAATATATGTATAGAAAAAATGAAACCTCAAATACTATTCCAAATATTCTAACTGCCTTATCATTAGGAGTTGCAGCTCTTTCTGTTAAAGAGAAAGAAGAAATTGAACACAGTGTAAAACAAGTTGAAAAAATTGCTTTAACAATACCAAAAAAAGACAACAATATACCTTCTAACAGGTATCATTTTATTAAGCAATTTATTGATAAATATGCTCCTCTGTCCCCTGTCATAAGTGAAGCCCAAGAAATGCTTCGAAAATGGGAAGCAGGTGATCCCGAAACCGTTGCTTTATGGAAAAAAATGAACAGTTGGGTGTATAAAGGTTTTGACCAAACCTATAAAGCCATAGGAGTAGATTTTGATGTGTTGTATTACGAAAGCGACACCTATTTGTTAGGAAAAGACATCATTGAAGAAGGTTTACAAAAAGAAGTTTTTTATAAAGAAGAAGACGGAAGTGTTTGGTGTGATTTAACCAACGAAGGCTTAGACAAAAAATTGGTCTTGCGAAGTGACGGAACCGCCGTTTATATGACCCAAGACATAGGTACTGCCGTGCAACGCGTAAAAGACCATCCCGATGTAAACGGAATGATTTATACCGTTGGTAACGAACAAGATTATCATTTTAAAGTACTGTTTTTAATATTAAAAAAATTAGGCTATACTTGGGCTGAAAACCTATATCATTTAAGTTACGGAATGGTAGATTTACCTTCCGGAAAGATGAAAAGCAGGGAAGGCACTGTTGTAGATGCAGACGACCTTATTGCACAAATGGAAGAAACAGCAAAAACAATAAGTGAGGAATTAGGAAAAATAGACGATTTTAGCGATGAAGAAAAGAAAAGATTGTACCACACAATTGGTCTGGGTGCATTAAAATATTACATCCTAAAAGTAGATCCTAAAAAACGAATTCTTTTTAATCCGGAAGAAAGCGTAGACTTTCAAGGTAACACAGGACCCTTTATTCAATATACCTATGCCCGAATACAATCTATTTTACGAAAAGCAGGTGCAACCTCCGGAGCAGTTAATTCAATTGAGTTACATCCTAAAGAAAAAGAACTTATCAAACAGTTACAACTGTTTCCCGAAGTAGTAGCGCAAGCGGCACAACAATACAGTCCGGCTTTACTCGCTAATTACACCTACGATTTGGTTAAAGGGTTTAACTCCTTTTACCAAAATGTTTCCATTTTAGGTGCAAACACCGAAACGGAAAAACAGTTTAGAGTACAACTTTCAGGTGCTGTAGCGCAAGTAATTAAAACGGCATTTGGTTTATTAGGCATTCAGGTTCCGGAACGAATGTAGGATTTTAATTTAAAAATTAAACCCTATTACCGTATCCTTTCCGGGAGTTTTATCTAATGCTATTAAATAGGATCGTTTTTTTCCGTTTTCAAAAAGAAGTTGCCCTTTAACTTGAAGAATCTCTCCTTTATTATCTTTAAAAACAGAAATTGCTATAGGCTGAAAACCAATAGCTTTCCCATAAACACTTTCCCACTCTACAATTACATTTTTTATAACATCTGAAATATTTTCAGGAAGGTCTTTACTGTTTTTGTAAGCGTTTAATTTTTCATAGGCATCATTAATAATATCTTGCGAAAACGAATAATACACATTCATTTTGGGAGCTACTGCTTTTAAAACCGGAATGTCGTAACTGTTTTTAATTGTATCGTTTTCTTTAGAAATGAGTGAAACATTAACCTTGGTGTATTTTTCTTTTTCGTCTTTATCAAAGTTTTTATATGTTAAATAAGCTATATTAGAGGCAGCCGGAGCTTTTGGCAAACTATCTAAAAAAGCACTTTGCGAAACCTTAATGTTAAACTCTCGTATGGTTTTTTGTCCGGCTGCACTATTAAAATTTTTAGAATAGGATGTCTTTGCCGAATAAATATTGGCAATTTCGTCTAATGCTTTTTTTTCGTTTTCGCTTGCACAGCTTAAAAGAATGATAGTGATTAA
>JALWYP010000026.1 GCA_026992695.1 Flavobacteriaceae bacterium | reverse complement strand
CTTTTAAATCTGCCATTTTCTATCGTTTTTAAGTAATTTTAATATTTAATTTAAAGTTGTCTTTTTAATGTATTATCCTTCTTTTTCGGATAATGTTTTAAGGATACCCGCTAATTTTCCACCACCTGATTTAAGTGCTGAAATAACATTTTTAGCTGGTGATTGTAGCAGTGCAACAATATCACCAATTAATTCATCCTTAGATTTAATATTTACGAGTGCATCTAATTGCTCATCTCCTATATAAATTGCTTCTTCAATGAATGCTCCTTTAAGTAAGGGTTTGTCAGATTTTTTTCTGAACTCCTTAATTACTTTAGCAGGCGCATTGCTCACTTCAGAAAACATAAGAGAGGTGTTTCCTTTAAGAACTTCGGGTAAATCTCCAAAGTCTTTATCAGATCCGTCCATTGCTTTTTTAAGCAATGTATTTTTAACAACTGAAAGTTTTACTCCGGCTTTAAAACAAGCACGACGTAAGTTACTAGTTGTTCCTGCATCAAGTCCTGAAATATCTGCCAAGTAAATGGTTTCATTTTCAGAAAGCTGTGCAGTAAGTGTTTCGATTACTTTTGATTTTTCTTCTCTTGTCATATCGTTATATTTTACTACCCAGCGAGGCTTTTTGCATCTATTTCTACACCCGGACTCATGGTACTAGACATAAAAATACTTTTAATATAAATACCTTTTGCCGCTTGTGGTTTTAATTTAATAAGTGTTGATATTAATTCTTTTGCGTTTCCTACAATTTTATCGGCATCAAAAGATGCTTTTCCTATTGCAGCATGAACAATTCCGGTTTTATCAACTTTGAAATCGATTTTACCGGCTTTTACATCTGAAACAGCTTTAGCAACATCCATTGTTACAGTTCCTGTCTTAGGGTTAGGCATTAATCCACGAGGTCCTAAAATACGACCTAACGGACCTAATTTTCCCATAACACTAGGCATTGTTACAATAACATCTACGTCTGTCCATCCACCTTTTATTTTGGTGAGGTACTCGTCTAATCCAACATAATCGGCACCAGCCGCTTTAGCTTCTTCTTCTTTATCGGGAGTTACTAAGGCTAATACCTTAACATCTTTACCGGTTCCGTGAGGAAGTGTAACTACTCCACGCACCATTTGATTTGCTTTACGTGGGTCTACATTAAGACGCACAGCTAAGTCAACCGAAGGGTCAAAGTTAAAATTGGATATTTCTTTAATTAAAGCAGAAGCCTCATCGATAGAATATACCTTATTAGGCTCTATTTTTGAGCGAGCCTCTTTTTGCTTTTTTGTTAATTTTGCCATTTTTTAGATTCTTTTTCAGGTTAAAAAGGTGCAGCACCTTTTATTTTTACTCCCATTGAACGTGCTGTTCCAGCAACCATTTTCATTGCAGATTCGATTGTAAATGCGTTTAAATCCGGCATTTTATCTTCAGCAATTGCTTTTACTTGGTCCCAAGTAATAGTAGCTACTTTTCTAACATGTGGTTCTCCGGAACCTTTTTTAATCTTAGCAGCTTCTAGTATTTGTACAGCAGCAGGTGGTGTTTTAATTACAAAATCGAATGATTTATCTTTATACACCGTAATTGCAACTGGTAATACTTTACCCTGCTTATCTTGAGTTCTTGCATTAAATTGCTTACAGAACTCCATAATGTTAACACCTGCAGCACCAAGTGCGGGTCCTACTGGTGGCGATGGGTTAGCAGCGCCTCCACGAACTTGCAGTTTTACTACTTTATCTACTTCTTTTGCCATTTCTAATTTTTAAAAATTGGGGTTTATTAAAGTGGAAGCCAATAACAAACCAAATTTATAGTGTGTAACAATTAAATTTTTTCTACTTGCATATAACTTAATTCTAATGGTGTTTTTCTTCCAAAAATCTTTACCATTACCTCAAGTTTACGCTTTTCTTCGTTAATTTTTTCTACCGTTCCGTTAAATCCGTTAAACGGACCGTCGATAACTTTTACAGTTTCTCCTATTACAAACGGTATATTAACATTTTCATCTTGAACCGAAAGTTCATCAACTTTACCCAACAACCTGTTAACCTCAGCTTGTCTAAGCGGTACAGGATCTCCTCCTTTAACTTCTCCTAGAAAGCCAATAACCCCGTTTATAGATTTTATAATATGGGGTATTTCGCCAGAAAGATTTGCCTGAATATATAAATAGCCAGGAGTAAACACTCTTTCTTTATTTATTTTTTTTCCGTTACGTATTTGAATCACCTTCTCAGTAGGAACCAAAACCTGTTCTATATAATCTTCTAGTTTCAATCGTGAAACTTCAGATTCAATATATTCTTTTATTTTATGTTCCTTTCCGCTCACCGAGCGAATCACATACCATTTTTTTGTACTCTTAGTTTCAGTCATTTTTTTAGGACTTAATCCATTGAAAGTAAATACTTATTACTTTAGAAAAAACCGTATCTACTCCATAAACAGCCAATGCTAATACCACTGAAAAGCCGGCTACAATAACCGTTAATCTTTGTGCTTCTGCCCAAGGGGTCCAAGTAACATGGTTTTTTAACTCGCTAAAGGATTCTTTTATATAATTAATCATAACTACATGTATCTAGTTAACTTTTAAATTTCAATAGTTCTATTTTGCTTCTCATCATCATCCTTGCTTCACACGGGTTGAGAGG
>JALWYP010000025.1 GCA_026992695.1 Flavobacteriaceae bacterium | reverse complement strand
TACAAAATATAACGCTTTATTCAAAATTAATACATAAAAAAAAGAGACTGCCTTTTTAGACAGCCTCATTTACTTAAAATAATCTTACTTTATTTTACTTCTTCAAAGTCTACGTCTTCAACGTCACTACCGTCATTAGCAGTATCTTGATTATTTTCGGTTTCGCCGGTTGGCGCACCTTGTTGTGTTTCGGCTTGTGCTTTATACATCTCTTCTGAAGCTACTTTCCAAGCTTCATTGATTTTATCTAAAGCAGGCGTAACAGCATCTACATCTTTGGCGTCAAAGGCTTTTTTTAGTTCTTCTAACGCTTCTTCAATTGGTTTCTTTTTATCGTCTGATAATTTATCACCGAATTCTTTCAGTTGCTTTTCAGTTTGAAAAATCATTGCATCTGCTTCATTAAGCTTGTCTGCCTTTTCTTTTGCAATTCTATCGGCTTCGGCATTTGCTTCGGCTTCTTGCTTCATTTTCTTGATTTCTTCTTCGGTTAAACCTGAAGAAGCTTCAATACGTATATCTTTTGATTTTCCGGTAGCTTTATCGGTTGCGCTTACTTTAATAATTCCGTTTGCATCAATATCAAAAGTTACTTCAATTTGAGGCACACCTCTTGGTGCAGGTGGAATGTTGTCTAAATGAAATCTTCCTATGGTTTTGTTATCCTTTGCCATTGGACGTTCTCCTTGCAGTACGTGAATTTCAACACTGGGTTGGTTATCTACTGCGGTAGAGAATATTTGAGACTTCTTAGTTGGGATGGTTGTATTGGCTTCAATTAACTTGGTCATTACACCTCCCATTGTTTCAATTCCTAATGAAAGTGGTGTTACATCAAGAAGTAATACATCTTTTACATCACCGGTTAATACACCTCCTTGAATGGCAGCTCCTATTGCTACTACTTCATCTGGATTTACTCCTTTGTGTGGTTTTTTTCCGAAGAATTTTTCTACAGCTTCTTGTACTGCGGGAATACGAGTAGATCCTCCTACTAAAATAATTTCATTGATATCACTTTTTGATAAACCGGCAGAATCTAAAGCGGTTTTACAAGGCTCGATGGTGCGTTGTACCAAGTCGTGAATAAGTTGCTCAAACTGTGCTCTGGTTAATGTTTTTACCAAGTGTTTTGGTCCACTTGCTGTAGCAGTTACGTAGGGTAAATTAATTTCGGTTTTTGTTGCAGAAGACAATTCAATTTTGGCTTTTTCGGCGGCTTCTTTAAGACGTTGTAATGCCATTGGGTCTTTACGAAGGTCAACATCTTCTTCTTTTTTAAATTCGTCTGCCAACCAGTTAATGATTGTTTCGTCTATATCATCTCCTCCTAAGTGTGTATCTCCGTCGGTTGCCAATACTTCAAAAACACCATCTCCAAGTTCAAGAATTGATACATCGTGTGTTCCTCCACCAAAATCGAATACTACAATTTTTTGGTCTGTGCTTTTCTTATCCAATCCGTAAGCCAATGCTGCAGCTGTAGGCTCGTTAATAATACGAGCTACTTTTAATCCGGCAATTTCACCGGCTTCTTTTGTGGCTTGACGTTGGCTGTCGTTAAAATATGCCGGTACGGTAATTACGGCTTCAGATACAGATTGCCCTAAGTATTCTTCGGCGGTTTTTTTCATTTTTTGAAGTACCATAGCCGATAATTCTTGAGGCGAATAAAGTCTTCCGTCTATATCTACTCGAGGTGTATCGTTGTCTCCTTTTACAACTTTATAAGGTACGCGTTTAACTTCGTCTTTTAATTCTGAATATTTCATTCCCATAAAACGTTTTATGGACGAAATGGTCTTTGTAGGATTGGTTACAGCTTGCCTTTTTGCCGGATCTCCTACTTTAATTTCTCCACCATCTACAAATGCAATTACAGAAGGTGTGGTTCTTTTTCCTTCAGCGTTAGGTATTACGGTAGGCTCACTACCTTCCATAACAGCTACGCAAGAGTTGGTTGTTCCTAAGTCTATTCCTATTATTTTACTCATGATTAATTATTATATTTTTATTGTTATCGTTTGTTTTAAAATTCGGTTAGGGTATGTCAATCTTTATGCCAGTAAAAAAAATATGACAAGGTGGCAGAGTTGATAAAAGGGTAATAAAGTACGGAGGGTAAAATAGCAAGTTATAGGAAAAAACGTCTGTAGCTTCGATACACATTAATAAAGATTGTACTGCTATTTTGTGAGTTCAGAGAAAACCGTTTCGATATTTTTTTCTTTTAAAATATTTTTTAGCTCATTATCGTAAACTAATTCGCCTTTATTAATAATTAGCACTCGATCGCAAATGGCTTCTACTTCTTGCATAATATGTGTAGAAAAAAGTATGGTTTTTCCTTCTTCTTGCGCAATATTCTTAATAAGAATACGTATTTCTTTTAATTGATTTGGGTCTAATCCGGTAGTAGGTTCATCAAGTAATAAAATTTCGGGTTCATGCAATAACGCATTTGCCAATCCTACACGTTGTTTATATCCTTTAGAAAGTTCTCCTATTTTTTTATGCGCTTCGGGCAACAGTCCTGTTTTTTCTATAACTTCGGCAACGCTATATTTTTTAACGCCGTAGATTTGTGCATTAAAAAGCAGGTATTCGCGTACATACATATCGGGATATAACGGGTTGTTTTCAGGTAAATACCCTACGCTTTTTTGTACAGATTTTTTTTCGGTTAAAACGTTAAAATCATTGACAGTTGCACTTCCTTCGTCTGGCTTTATATAGGTAGTGAGGATTTTCATTAAAGTAGATTTTCCAGCTCCATTAGGACCTAAAAATCCAACTATTTCGCCTTTTTTAATTTCAAAAGAAATAGCATTTAATGCCTTTTGATTTCCGTAAAATTTACTGATATTTTTAACTGAAATACTCATAAAGCAAAACTACACAAATTTATTACGTAATTTTGCCAACATTATTGTAATTTTTATCAAATTGAAGAACAATTCTAAAATAAATTCTTGGTTAACCAATTTAAACTTATCACATCCATTGGTGATTTCGGGTCCTTGTAGTGCCGAAACAGAAGAACAGATACTTACTATTGCTCACCAATTAAAAAATACAGACACCTCAATATTACGTGCCGGAATTTGGAAACCGCGAACACGACCCGGAAATTTTGAAGGTGTGGGTAAAATAGGATTACAATGGCTACAAAAAGCAAAAAAAGAAACAGGTTTATTAACGGCTACCGAAGTAGCCAACCCAAAACATGTTGAATTGGCTTTACAGCATGATGTGGACGTACTTTGGATTGGAGCTCGTACCACCGTATCGCCTTTTAGTGTACAGGAAATCGCCGAAGCTCTAAAAGGTGTAAAGAAGATCGTTTTGGTGAAAAATCCGGTAAATCCGGACTTGGCGTTATGGATTGGAGCAATAGAACGTATTTATGATACCGGAATTACACAATTGGGAGCCATACACAGAGGTTTTTCTGCTTATGGCAAATCGAAATATCGAAATACACCCGAATGGCAAATACCTATTGATTTAAAATTACACCATCCTAACTTGCCTTTATTATTAGACCCGTCACACATTGGTGGTAGGCGCAAATTAATTTTTGATTTATGCCAAACGGCATTAGATTTAAATTACGATGGTTTTATGATAGAAGCCCATCATCAACCGGATGATGCTTGGAGTGATGCAAAACAACAAATAACACCACAGGTTTTAGAAGAAATCACCAAAAAGTTAATTGTTAGAAAAAAAGCGGAATTGGAATCGCAATTTACAAACACCATCAAATTATTACGCTCTCAAATTGATGCTACCGATACTAAAATACTACAAGTTTTAGGAAATAGAATGCAAATTGCAGAAGAAATAGGAAGATTAAAAAAAGAAAACAATGTTGCCATTTTACAAAGTAAACGTTGGGACGAAATTCTGGAAACTATGATAGCGATAGGGAGTGAAAATAAACTAAGTAAAGATTTTGTTGAAAAACTTTTTAAAGCCATTCATCAAGAATCTATAGCGCATCAAAAAAAGGTGATAAACAAAAATTAAGTCGCCTATCACCTTTAAAGTTACAATTTTATAATATTATTGCTTTACTCTTTTAAAAATATAACGAGTTACATAAATTCCGTTTTTATCTCCTTTTCCGGCAAAACTTTCAACACCGCTATTAACAAAAGTGAGTTCCCATCCTTCTTCTGCCATTGTATTAATCTTAGACATTACAATTGCATCATTAGCTGCAATATTTTGAAAACGAATTCCTCCTAGGTTAAAGAAATTAAGCAATTTGGTTTCGTCAAATCCTTTTACTCTAATGTCGCCACGATCAGATTTATTTCGTTTATCACCATCGCCGGTTCTAGTAGAGGTAAACTCCTTATAATCTCTAGATTCGTTTGCTGTAACCATTCTCGATCTTCCTAACCCATTAGGAACAATAGATTCGATAACCGTTACAATTTGATACTCGTAGGTTTGGGCTTGTGATACTCCTTCAAAAATAAATAGGAATAAAAAAGCAAATAAAAGTTTTTTCATTATTGATGTATTTTTACGTTTAAGGTACAAAACTATTAAAATATTACGGTAATCTGTTTTATTTTTCACATTTTTGTGGCAATGAAAGGTACAGTTTATAAATCTACAGGAAGTTGGTATTTGGTTAAAGCCGAAGACAACCTATTTTATACTTGCAGGTTAAAAGGAAAGTTTCGAATTAAAGGTATAAAAAGCACCAATCCGGTAGCTGTAGGGGATCATATACAATTTACCACGGAAAAATCGGGTCATGAAACCATTGGAGTAATCAACGCTATTGAAAACAGAAAAAATTACATTATTAGAAAATCGGTTAACCTATCTAAACAAACTCATATTATTGCCGCCAATATAGATTTGGCATTTCTTATAGTAACTGTTAATACACCTCCTACCTCTACAACTTTTATCGATCGGTTTTTGGTAACCACCGAAGCCTATCACATACCTTCTGTATTGTTGTTTAATAAAATTGATTTATACACCAAAGAAGAACTGGAAGAAGTAACATACCTTAAGGCATTATATTCTTCTATTGGATATAAGTGTATTGAAATTTCGACCAAAACACTTACAAATATCGATTTACTTAAACAACTTATGAAAGGGAAAGTTTCGGTGTTTTCGGGACATAGTGGTGTTGGAAAATCTAGTTTAATAAATGTTTTAGAGCCTTCATTAAATTTAAAAACCAAAGAAATTTCTTCACAACACCAAAAAGGACAACATACAACCACCTTTGCACAGATGTATGATTTAAGTTTTGGAGCAACAATTATAGATACTCCGGGAATACGAGGATTGGGTATGGTTGCTATGGTAAAAGAAGAAATAACCGATTATTTTCCAGAAATTTTTAAGCTAAAGCAAAATTGTAAATACAATAATTGTTTGCACCTTAATGAGCCAAAATGTGCGGTAAAAGAAGCGTTAGAAAAAAATGAAATCGCTTGGTCTAGATACAATAGTTATTTACAATTATTGGAAGACGATGATGAGAATTACAGAAAAGACATTTATGATGAATGATGAATTACGAATATTGAAACTAGTAATATGTTTCGAAAACACCAATAAACTTTGAAAAATGTAACATGAATTAAGTCCTATCTTGCAAGGCTTCAGAATGAAGAAGCAAGGGCACCTTGTAGGTTTGAAAACAGAATTTTATCTTCCCGTCGGTAAACAAATCATAAAAACCAGAAACCACTAACAAGAAACTAGAAACACAATGAGAGCTGTCATACAAAGAGTAAAAAAAGCAACGGTTACAGTTAATGAAAAAGCAATTGCGACCATAGGTGAAGGAATGCTTATATTACTTGGAATTGAACTTAATGATACCCAAAACGATATAAATTGGTTAACTAAAAAAATTGTTAACCTCCGAATTTTTAACGACTCAAATGGCATAATGAACGTTTCGGTAAAAGACATAAAAGGAGAACTTATTCTAGTAAGCCAATTTACCCTGCACGCTTCAACAAAAAAAGGAAACAGACCTTCTTACATAAAGGCTGCCAAACCGGAAGTTGCCATACCTCTGTACAAATCGTTTATTTTACAGTTAGAAAATGAGTTAGGCAAAAAAATACAAACCGGACAATTTGGTGCTATGATGGATGTTACTTTAACCAACGATGGTCCGGTTACTATTTTAATCGATACTAAAAATAAAGAATAAAATTTGATATCTTTGCAAAACGAAAATGATTCGCTTAAGTCTTCTATTAATTTTTGGTATTGTTTCACTGGGATTTTCTCAAGTGAAGTATTCTGCCTACAGTATCCCAAAAGAATTCACCACCAACGCAAATAGTGTTATTGTAGATGAAAATATAACCATTGATGTTAGCGAAGTAGGTATAAAAAACATAAAAACTAAAAGAGTAACTACCGTATTAAACAAAGCCGGTTTTAAAGATGCAAGATGTTATGCCGGTTACGACAAAACAACAAAAATAAAAAAACTGGAAGCCTTTATTTACAATGCTTATGGTGTTGAAATAAAACATATAAAGAAAAAAGGTTTTGTAGACATCAGCGCTGTTAGCGACATTTCTATTTACGAAGACCATCGAGTTAAATACTTATCCTACACTCCTACGCAATATCCTTTTACTATTGTATTTGTATCGGAAACAGAAGACAATTCAACCGGTTTTATTCCCTCTTGGTATCCCATAAATAATTATAGTAGTAGTGTAATTAGTTCTAAATATACATTGCTTTTTTCTCCCGAGAATAAACCAAGAATGCGAACCAAAAATGTAGAAGGTTTTGGTATTGAAATATCTGAAACACCTACAAAATTTGTTTGTTTGGCAAAAAAACTAAAGCCCATAAAATTCGAAAAATATGCTCCAAGTATTACAAAAATAGTTCCTTCGGTTTCATTTGCATTAAATCATTTTAGTTTAAAAGGAGTAAGGGGTTATGCCTCAAACTGGAAAGAGTTCGGGGCGTGGATGCAAAACCAACTTCTGTCTAAAACAGGAAAATTACCCGAAGCCACCATTTCCGAAATAAAAAACTTAACCGCCGGCTACCCTACTAATATCGAAAAAGCCAGAGTGGTTTACGATTACCTGCAAAAAAAAGTACGGTATGTTAGTATTCAGGTTGGTATTGGCGGTTGGAAACCCATGCAACTAGAAGATGTAGATAAACTAAGCTATGGCGATTGCAAAGCCTTAACAAATTATACAAAAGCAATGTTAGACGCTGTCGGAATACCCTCCTATTATACTCTACTTTATGCCGGAGATGAGGAAATTTCAATCGATAAAGATTTTGCAAGAATAGAAGGCAATCATGCCATGCTTGGTATTCCGGATAATAATGAAATTATTTGGCTTGAATGTACCAGCCAAACTAATCCGTTTGGGTACAACGGTAATTTTACCGATAACCGAGATGTACTTGCTATTACACCCGAAGGAGGGAAAATTGTGCATACAACAACCTATCCGTTAAACAAAAACAAACAACTAACAAATGCCTCTATAATCCTAGAGAGTACAGGAAGTTTATCGGCATTATTAACCACCCAATATACTGGTTTAAAATACGATGATGTTTACTACTTAAGCAAAAAAGAAAAAGATTTTATTGAAAATCATTACAAAGAAAAATGGAGTTATTTAAACGGACTTAGCCTACAAAAAACCAATTTTACAGATGATAGAGAGTCCATTACTTTTACTGAGAACATTCAACTTAACGTAACTAATTATTGTTCGAAAATTGGTGGTAATTTGTTACTTGCTCCTAATGTTTTTAATCGAAAGACAACGATACCACCCAGCATAAAAAACAGAAAACAAAAAATAGAAGTAATTAAGGAATTTATAGAAGAAGATAGTTTAACGTTTACCCTACCCGACGGCTATAAAATCGAAAAATCACCTAAAGAAACTACAATAACCAATAAGTTTGGGACGTATCAAATTCAATTTAAAACAACCAATAACACACTAACCTATTACCGAAAATACATTCAGAAAAAAGGAATCTTTCCTGCAATAGATTATCAGGAGTTTAGAGATTTTAAAAAGAAAATAGTTAAATTAGACAAACTAAAAATTTTGGTAATACAAACACAGAAACAATGAAACACATAATCAAGCTAACATTCTTAATTTTTATAACTACAAACATTGTAGTAGCCCAAAATTATAAATTCGGGAAAGTTTCAAAGGAAGAACTCCAAGAAAAAGAATACTCCCTCGACCCTTCAGTAAACGCAGCAATATTATACAGAGAACATAAAACACATTTTGATTACACCTCTGAAGACGGTTTTTTTATTTTAACAGAAGTGTTTGAACGCATAAAAATATATTCAAAAGAAGGATTTGATCAAGCTAATATTGAATTATTATTAAATAAAAGTAGTTCTAAAACGTATGAAAAAATTTCGGGATTAAAAGGCTATACTTATAATATTAGCCCTTCCGGAAAAATTGAAAAAACAAAACTTAAAAAAGATGGTATTTTTGATATCGCTGTAAACAAATATTTAAATTCAAAAAAAATAACTTTTCCTAATATAAAAGAAGGAAGTATAATAGAATATTCATATACTTTAAAATCTCCCTTTATTGATAATATCGAAAAATATAAGTTTCAAGAAAGTATTCCTGTTAACAAGGTTTCGTTATTATTTAGAGCACCTGAATATTTAGTTTACAAAACGCATAGATTAGGGTGGATTGATTATAAAATCAACAGCAATAATAAAGAAAGAACCATGAGTTATTCCTATACAGTTATTGGAGCCGCCAATGGTGGTGGAGCTGATAAATCTGTGAAAAATGAACTTAAGTTTATGGAGAACATTTATAAAGTAAATCTTTCTAACGTACCTGCAATTAAAACAGAAGAATACACAGGAAATATCAACAACTATATGTCTGG
>JALWYP010000024.1 GCA_026992695.1 Flavobacteriaceae bacterium | reverse complement strand
TAGAATATATTTTTCTTTTTTGAGGCATAAATTCTTTGCATAGCAATGTTTATGGAAATAATTTATAACAAAGAAAAAGGGAAATAGAAATGATTTATATAGCGTATTTTACTTTGTGATTGGTATTATTTACCTTTGACAGGTGAAAATTAATTATTCATACAAGGCATTTTTGTTCTCGGTACTCATTATTGGCAACCTATTGCTACTAATGTATGTTATAAAAATAGGCGGATTTTCTGCCAAAAAAGAACAAAGTTATGAAGTGGAATATACAGAAACACTCCCCGCAGAAGAGCAAGCGACAATCAAACAAAAAAAAGTAGCCATTTCAACACACAGAGCCTATAACGAAGCTGAAGAATTTATTAAAAATGTGGAGGTTGAAAATACTGAATTTGAAGAGCAATCTGAAGAAAAATTAAATGAAATCGCTACAACTTTATCCGAAAATGTTTCAGAAAACACATCGCTCTCGGAGTCTAAAAAAAAGTTGAAGGAAATTCTACAAAACAAAAGCAATACAGACCGTAAAAAAAAGGAAAAAGATAAAAATATTGCCGGAAATACTACTATTTCTTACCGTTTGGTAAACCGAAAAGCTCGTTTATTACCCAATCCGGTTTATACTTGCGACTCCTTTGGAAAAGTTGTAGTTAACATTACGGTAAATGCAACAGGCAGAGTTATAGAAGCAACCATTAACAAAGCCGGATCTACTACCACTAATGAGTGCTTGTACGACAGTGCTATACAATATGCCAAGCAATCTTTCTTTACCGCTTCAAGTAAAACCGCTCAACTGGGAACTATTACGTATTTATTTCCGGGACAATAACCGTTTACCCAAAAAATTCATGGAATTTTTAAACGACTAAGTACTACCAACAAATTTGTGTGTTTTGAAAACACCCAAATTTGGGGCATTTCTAAGTCGGGGTTTCCCGCATTTTCCCCTTTATCGGTTTTGTGTATGATTTCGTTGCGTTGGTTAAACACAAAGTTAATAAAATTTGACGGAACATTGAGAAAATCCGCAGGATTATCCAAGTACAAAACAAACTAAGCAATGAATTATACATGTTGTTGTATCACGTTATTTATTCGCTATTTGTCTTATCAATTCAGTCATTTTATTTTCTATATTTTTATTTGAGCCATTAAATTGTTCAATAGATATTCTAACCAATTTTTCATTGAGTTTTTTGAATAATACAAATCCATACGTAATTATATAATCGCCTTTTTTTGTGTGATAATCGTAAATTATTAAGTCATTACCATTTCCTAATTTAGATTCTTCTAAAATATGTTCTGTTCCAAAAAGATTCCCATTTAAGTTTTTTGCAATTAACCTGACATTATTCTCTAACGATTTATTCTTATCAAATTTCTCCTTTTTGAAGTTGACTAATAATTGAGCATTAGATTCCGAGAAACGAAGTGTTGGTTCATTTGGGTTATTGGAATATTCAATTCCTTTAGGAACTTTTAACTGCTGTCCTAATAAAATTAGTGTTGTGTCTGATTTTGTTTTATTACTGGCTTCAAATACTATGTCAAGTGCCATACTGTAGTTTTTGATAATTTCTAAAGAATCGATTGGTTTATTATTCTCTAAAATACTTTTAAAATCAATTTCAGTTTTTTCTTTGTTTAAGTTAATCAATAACAGAATTATTCCGACAGTGAATAATCCAATTCCAGACCATAACTGACCATTTTTTTTATTCTTTCTGTAAGCAAATAGTAATGAAATACCTATTCCGATTAATATCAATTGAGTTAAAATATCTCCTGTGTTTTGAAACATTCGTTAGGGTTGGACTTTAATGTGTTACAACTATAGCATATTCATATAATTCACTCCGTTTTTATATGAATAATACGGGTTTAGTCTATTTTTTTTAAGATTTCTTGTGCTTTTTTATATTCTGCTGCCGATGCAGGAATTGTATTAAGAATTGCTTTTCCGTCTTTATAATCTTTTTGTTTTAATTTGCTTAACCCCAAGTAAAATAGTGCTTTATTTTTATAAATGCTATTGGTTTCTTGAAGTTTGGTAAAAACCAACTCGGCTGCCGTAAAGCTATCGGTTTCAACTAACGCGATACCTTTGTAAAATAAAATTTCGAAATTAGTAGGCTCGGTTTTTAAAATTTGATTAAAATAACGAATAGCTTCTTTATAGTTTTTAGTATTAAATGCTGTTTCGGCATTTTTATAAACTTTCATATCATCGCTCCTTTCTACCAATGTAATAGTTTGAGAAAAAGCATAATCATTATAAGAAAAACGATTGTTCTGCATATATAAAAACACGCCAAAAAGTAATAAAACAGAAGCTGCAATACTATAGTGCCATGGTTTTAACCGAAAAACTTTTTGTTTTTGGGAAGAAAAATAATCTTCTCCTGTTTGAGATAACGTTTTTTGTAAAGCGGCTCGCTCTTTTGAGAATTTATTTTTTAAGAAAATTGATAGTTGCTTGTAATTTAAAAACGCTTCGTTAAAATCAGCGTCTTCTTTTAATTTTTTTTCAAAAGCAATTCGTTCATCTTCAGAAAGTTTTTTTTGAAGGTAATCCTCAAACAATAAAGCATTTTTTTCTTCCATTTTGGGGATAATTTAATAGTTTTTTAGTTGGTTATACGCCGAAGATTCTCTTACCCAT
>JALWYP010000023.1 GCA_026992695.1 Flavobacteriaceae bacterium | reverse complement strand
AAAAAAACTCGAGATAGAATAGAAAACGGATTAATAGCAGAGTTAGGTAAAAACGAAGATCTTAACACCGAGCTTTTGTTAGATTTAAATCCGGATGCGGTTGTTAGTTTTGGGGTTTCGGGAAAAAATAAAACGTTGGCTGTTATTCAGCAATCGGGTATTCCGGTTTTGTACAATGGCGATTGGATGGAAACTTCACCACTTGGTAAAGCCGAATGGATTAAATTTTTTGGTGCTTTATTTAACAAAAGTAAAGAAGCAGATTCGGTTTTTTCAGAAATAAAAAGCAACTACCTTAAAGCAAAAAAGCTGGCTTTAAGTGCAAAGAAAAAGCCAACCGTTTTAAGTGGGTCGTTATTCAAAGATATTTGGTACGCTCCTGCCGGCAATAGTTGGGCGGCACAATTTATTAACGATGCCGGTGGCGATTATCTTTGGAAAAACAGCAAAGGTACCGGAAGCCTGCAATTAAGTATTGAAAGTGTTTTGGAAAAAGGAAAACAAGCCGGTTTTTGGATAGGTCCCGGTTATGCGAAAAATTTGACCCAAATGGCAAAAACACACCCTGTTTACAAGCAATTTGACGCTTTTAAAAACAAAAACGTGTTTGGCTTTACAAACAAAACGGGAAAAACCGGTGGCGTTTTGTATTTTGAGTTGGGTCCTAATCGCCCCGACTTAATTTTAAAAGATTTAATAAAAATTTTACACCCGGAATTATTACCAAACTACGAGCTAACTTTTTTCAATAAATTTGAATGATGCAAGCTTCAAAAAAATACCGTCTCTATTATATACTATTGCTTCTAACTTTGTGTTTTGCTTTTTTATTAAACCTAAGTTTAGGATCGGTGGCAATTCCTTTTAAAGAAGTGGTTACCACCCTATTAGGAGGAGAAACATCAAAAACCACATGGCAGTACATAATTATGGATTACAGGCTTCCAAAAGCATTGGTTGCTTGTATTGCAGGTGGTGGTCTGTCAATTGCAGGACTTTTAATGCAAACCTTGTTTAGAAACCCGTTAGCAGGTCCGTTTGTTTTAGGATTAACCAGTGGCGCAAGTCTTGGAGTAGCGTTGTTAATTTTTGGAGTTGCTTTTTTAGGAGGGTTTACCGGTAGTGTGCTGTTAAACCCTTGGAGTATTACGGTAGCATCGGCATTGGGTAGTTTTTTAGTGGTTTTGGTAGTTCTTTCGGCTACATTTAAAATTAAAGACACCATGGCTATCCTTATTATCGGTTTAATGTTTGGCACCCTTACCGGAGCCATTGTTAGTATTTTAGCCTATTTTAGTAATGCCGAGCAATTACAACAATTTGTATTTTGGTCGTATGGAAGCCTTGGTAATGTTTCTTGGACGGGCATTGGTATTTTAAGTCTTTGTTTTGCAATAGGAATGGTAATCAGTATTTTTTCGGGAAAATCATTAAACGCTCTTTTATTAGGCGAAAATTATGCGAAGAGTTTGGGCGTGGGAATTAAAAAAACAACTTTATTAATCATACTTGCAACCAGTATTCTTGCAGGCGGAATAACTGCTTTTGTGGGTCCCATAGCTTTTGTAGGACTTGCGGTACCGCACCTAAGCAGGCAGTTATTTGCAACCGCTAATCATTTTGTGCTAATTCCTGCAACCTTATTAACAGGAAGCATATTATTACTACTCTGCGATAGTATTGCACAGCTTCCGTTTACAGAATATACGCTACCTATTAATGCGGTAACATCTTTGTTTGGCGCACCGGTAGTTATTTGGCTTTTAATACGAAAACGAAAATTAGTGTTTTAATGCGAAAAGAGAATAAAAATAGCACACTTGAAGTTACTAATTTGGCTATTGGTTATCTTTTTAAAAAGAAAAAAGAAATCCAAGTGTCAAAAAACATTAATTTTTCGTTGCAAAAAGGCGAACTCGTAGGTTTGGTTGGTAGCAACGGAATAGGAAAATCTACCCTCCTACGTACACTCACGGCAATGCAACCCAAACTTAACGGAAGCATTACCATAAACCAACAAGATAGTACCACTTTTTCCAACATACAATTAGCAACAAAAATAAGTGTGGTTTTAACCGAAGCTCCTTCTACTACAAATTTATCTGTCTATGAATTAGTTGCATTAGGAAGATACCCATACACTAACTGGGTAGGAAAACTAACCCATAGCGACAAACAATTAATTGAAGAAGCCCTACAAGCCACCGAAGTTCTTAAATTTGCACAAAAAAAATGTTTTGAGCTTAGCGACGGTCAATTACAGCGCGTACTTATTGCCAGAGCCTTAGCTCAAGACACACCCATTATTATTTTAGACGAACCCACAACGCATCTGGATTTATACCACCGTGCTTACGTATTAAAGTTGCTGAAAAAATTAGCTTTCGAAAAAGAAAAAACCATTTTGTTTTCTACTCACGAAATAGATTTGGCAATACATACTTGCGATAAAATGATTGTGATGACTCATGATAAAATTTATTTTGACACTCCGGAATTGCTAATTAAACAAGAATGTTTTTCCAGTTTATTTCCTTCAGAAATAATTGCATTTAATACGGAAACCCGTACGTTTTCCATAAAGAAATAAGTATATTTACAATTCTAAAATCGCTTTGTTTATTATGCAGGAAATTTTTGTTTTTATTATTATAGCTGTTGTTACAATGCTTATTGG
>JALWYP010000022.1 GCA_026992695.1 Flavobacteriaceae bacterium | reverse complement strand
TCGAATTTTTCAAGTAAAGTACAATTAGAAAAGAAACCTACTTATAGGAAGAGTAAAGCATTTTCAAAAAAAATAAAGTTGTTAAGTTTTCTAAATCCTTTAAATGCATATCGGTATTTCTATTTTAAGCTGCTTGCAAAAAGATATAAATTATTGGGAAGGCATATTGAGAGTTATTTAATTGTGTGTAAAAAATTATAATTAGAAACAAAAGCAGGATGTTGCATAAAATTATTAAAATAATACCCAAAAGGTTTCACAAAAAATCGCTTCGGTATTTGTTGCTGTCTCTATTGAATGTTTTTTTAGACCTTGTTTCTATTGCGTATCTTATACCGTTGTTTATTTTTCTTTTAGACAAAGAGCAAATGCCTTCGTTTTTAAAAAACATTACTTTTTTTAATGAGCAATACGTGGGTTATTGGGTAACAGGAATCGTGTTGTTGTTTGTTGTTAAAAATACAGTTCAAGTTGCTATTATTCGGTTTCAAACAAATTTAGTATTTCAAATTGCTACGACGCTTTCGGCTAGGTTGTCGAAACAATTTTTAAGAAAACCTTTTTTAGAGTTACAACAAATAGACAAGGGTAAAGAAATTCAGAAAATACAAATGGCAGGAACCGATTTTGCCAATCACATACTTCTTTCTATCAACACTTTTTTTACAGAAATTTTGGTGTTGGGCAGTATGGCAGTAGTGAGCTTTGTTTTGTACCCGAAGTTTACGGTGTATATTTTTATCATTACCCTAATTTGTTTGGTTGTGTTATACCGTTTTAGAAAGAAAAAAATAGATTATATTGGTAAATCTATTAGAGAAACCTATTCTTTGGCAACCTCACACTTGTTAAACATCATCGATGGTTTTTTGGAAATAAAAAGCCTGGGGAAAGAGCGCTTTTTTCAAGAGCAATATCAGAAAAACTTAGCGCGATTTAATTCGTTTTTTTCTACCTTAAAAAAACACCAAAACTCCAACGCTAAATTTATGGAGATTTTTATAATTATTGGCTTGTCGTTGTTTTTATTTTATATAAACCGGAACATTTCAAATACTTCAAGCAAAGTGGTTTTAATTTCGTTTGTTGCGGGAATATCGCTAAAGCTTTTTCCGTCTATTAACAAGTTAATAGTCGCTTATACCAATTTTAAATCGTACCAATATACTTTGGCTGTTTTTTCAAATATTTCAGAAAAAAACAACGAAACAAAACAAGCAAAATATAGTTTCAATAGTACGTTAGTATTAAAAAATGTTTCGTTTTCCTATACCCAAAATCAAACGCTTTTAAAAGATATTTTTTTAACCTTAAAAAAAGGTGAAATAACAGGAATAAAAGGGCGTTCCGGAATTGGAAAAACAACTTTGTTAAATCTTATTATGGGGCTTCTTACACCACAACAAGGAGCTATTTTTTTAGACGGGAAACCCATAAAACACTCTAAAAACACCCTTTTAAATTTTATTGGCTATGTACCACAACAACCCTTTTTATTTCAGGGGACGTTGCTTGAAAATATTACAATGGACGAACAAAAAAACAAGATAGATTTTACCAAAATCAAATATTTAGTAAAAGCGTTAGATTTAGAAAATTTTGTTCATCGGTTACCCCAAGGATTAAACACGGCATTATTACACGATTCGTTACAAGTTTCGGGAGGACAAAAACAGCGCATTGCACTTGTAAGAGCGTTGTATGCAAACCCACAACTTTTAATATTAGATGAGGTTACCAACCAATTAGACGAAGAATTGGAAAAGCGAGTACTTTCTTTCTTAAAAAAATATACAAAGCAGCATAACATTGCAACGGTAATTGTTTCTCATGCTCCGGCAATGCAGACAATTTGCGATGCTGTTTTTGTGATTTCGCAACACCAACTAATAAAGCAAACTATATGAGCCCCTCGCCCGATTTTATTTGTTTAGGGGTTCATAAAAGCGGAACTTCTTGGTTGTATCACTGTTTGTTTGAGCACCCGGAGATTTTTATTACCGATAAAATAGATTATTTTTACAGAGCAGATCGATTTGCAAAAGGCAAAAGTTGGTACACTCGATTTTTTAACGAAAAAAAAGAGAAAATTACTGGTGATTTATCTACGGTTTATTTGTTTAACCAAAAACAAAATCAGCCGGAAAGTACAGCCGAAAGAATATATAAGCACAACCCGAATACAAAGCTAATTGTGTTGCTTCGTAACCCTATAGACAGAGCCTACGCACATTATTTACAAGACATTAAAATGGGGCATATCCCTGTTTCTTATACTTTTGAAAAAGCAATAAAAGAAAACCCTAACATTCTGTTTTGGGGAAAATACAAAACGCATTTGCAACGGTATTTACGCTATTTTAATGCCGGTGACATGCTCTTTGTGGTATTTGAGGATATAAAAAACAATCCTGAAAGGGTATTGCAAGAACTCTATTCGTATTTAGAAGTTACTCCCGATTTTGTCCCAAAACATATTTTTAAAAAAGTAAATGTTTCCAGAATACCCGGAAACCAAAAAATAGAAAAGTATAAACGCAAATTATCTCATTCGTTAAAAAAATCAAAAGTTGGTAAAAAATTATGGTGGCAACTAAAACAGAAGGGTTGGGTTTCTGTTTTTGACGCTATAAACAGTAACAAAAAGCAACCAACCAAATTAACAAATAAAATCGGGCGAGG
>JALWYP010000021.1 GCA_026992695.1 Flavobacteriaceae bacterium | reverse complement strand
AAAAAAAGCCGATGCCTATTTGCGTTTGGCAGACAGCTATTTTATTTCGAGTGATTATTGGAAAGCATTAGAAAATTATAACAAAGCAATTGAAAGCAAAACCCATGATACCGATTATGCCGTTTTTCAAAAAAGCATAAGTTATGGCTTCGTTAATAAGGTTTCTAATAAAATAGAAGGCTTAAAAAGTTTTGATGCAACGTTTCCTAAATCTATTTATAGAGACGATGCTTTATACGAGTTGGGAAATACCTATTTATCTCAAAACAAAACAAATAAAGCCTTGGCAACCTTTGAAAAATTAATAACCAAGCTTCCCGGAAGCAATTTAGCACCAAAGGCAATGCTAAAAAAAGCATTGTTATTAGACAACTCCGGCAAAAGCAACCAAGCACTAGACGTGTTTAAAGCGGTAGTGAAAAAGTACCCCGATACTCCCGAAGCATTGCAGGCAGTGGCATCGGCAAAACTAATTTATATCGACCAAGGTAAAGTAGCCCAATATGCAGATTGGGTTAACACATTAGATTTTATTGCTGTTGAAAATGCCGAGCTGGATGATGCAACCTACAAAGCAGCCGAGCAACCTTACCTCGAAAACAAACCCGCCATAGCAATAAAAAGATTTGAAGAATACATCAAGCAATTTCCAGACGGAAAGCATATCATACAAACCAATTTTTATTTGGGGCAGTTATATTTTAAACAAAGCAAAACAGAAAAAGCATTGTCGTATTATAAATATGTAGCCGATAAAGATAAAAACGAATTTACCGAACAAGCCCTGGCAAGAGTTTCCGAATTATTACTTCAAAAATCAGACTATAAAAATGCCTTGCCCTATTTATTGCAATTAGAAACGCAAGCCGATTTTCCGCAAAACAAAACATTTGCACTAACCAATGCTATGAAAGCATATTACGAGCTTAAACAATATTTTGAAGCATCCCAATATGCCGAAAAAGTACTGGAAAACCCAAAAATAGATAACCAAGTTAAAAGCGATGCTAAAATTATTATAGCTCGTTCTGCAATGAAAATGGGCGACGAAAATAAAGCGAAGTTGGCTTACAAAGAAGTAGCCAAAATTGCCACCGGAAAATTAGCAGCCGAAGCCCTATACTACGATGCCTATTTTAAAAACAAATCCGGCTTGTTTGAAGATTCTAATGCTTTGGTACAAAAACTGGCAAAAGATTATTCGGGATATAAATTTTGGGGTGCAAAAGGGTTGGTGCTAATGGCAAAAAACTTTTACGGTTTAAAAGACGCTTACCAAGCTACATATATATTAGAGAGTGTAATTAAAAACTTTACCAATTTTCCTGATGTGGTTGAAGAAGCTAAAGCCCAACTGGCAATTATTAAAAAACAAGAAGCCAAAACCAATGACTCTATCGAAACGGATGATGAAAATTAAAACCTACAAAAAAATGAACCTACATTTTAACAATATAAAAACAGTTGTGTTATTGGTTGTGATACTGATTTGCAATATGTATCCAACTTTTGCACAAGAAAACGAAACCCTGGATACCGAAGTAGTAAATGTTGTAAAACCTTATACACCCACCATCTCTGATGCTTTTAAAATAAAAGATACGCCGGAAATAAACGATACAACAGCAGTTGAAAAAAAGGAGGTGAACTACACTATTTTTTCGGTGCCGGTGGCATCAACATTTACTCCTGCAAAAGGAAAAGCAGCCAAAATTGAAAAAAAGAAATCTATAAAAATTTATGATAATTACGCTTCGCTTGGATTTGGTAATTACACGTCTGTTCTCGGCGAACTGTTTACCAATTTTGAAATCTCCCGAACCGATAATCTCGGAGTTTTCTTTAAACACAATTCTTCTCAAGGTGGAATAAAAAATGTAATACCCGATAATAAATTCTACAAAACCACATTAGATGCCAATTACAGTAGCAAACAAAACGAAATGTCGTATGACGTAAATGCAGGAGTAAGCCATCATTTATTAAATTGGTACGGATTGCCAAGTGATTTGGCACAGCCCTTTATAGACGAATTAGAAAATAATGCGCCCAAGCAAGTTTATCTCGGTGCAAATTTGGGAGGTACAATTAATTTTGACGACAGTGTTTTTTCCGGTGCTTCGGTTGCAATCGATTTTTTAAACGATAACTTTAATTCTTCCGAAATAGAACTTAATACCAAAGCCGACTTTCAATACCCGATAGCCGATTTTAATTTAAAACTCACCACCGAAGCCGATTATCTTTCCGGAAAGTTTAAAGAAGTTCCTAATTTGGAGTATGGTTTTATAACTCTCGGTGTTTCTCCTTCGTTAGAACTTGTAAATGATGATTTAAGTGTTTCGCTCGGAGTGGGAGGTTATTTTTTAAACAATACAACAAATAAACAGTCTGCTTTTTATATTTTCCCAAATGTTTCGGCATCGTACAGACTGGTAGATGAGTTGCTAATTGTATATGGCGGAGCAAAAGGTGGTTTGCAACAAAACAGCTATAAAAATACAACCACAGAAAATCCTTTTGTTTCACCTACATTATCTATCGTACCTACGGCACAACTGTATAAAGCTTTTGGAGGTGTAAAAGGAAAACTTACAAAAAATGTAGGTTATAATCTTCGCGCTTCCTATGCCAATGAAGAAGACAAGGCGTTTTTTGTAGTAAACAGACCCGATTTTACGCCCCAAAAAAGCTACCAATATGGTAATTCTTTT
>JALWYP010000020.1 GCA_026992695.1 Flavobacteriaceae bacterium | reverse complement strand
ACCTATATGAGCGATAACAGATCCCCAACTCGATAGGGGTAATTTAAAGGGTGATCGTCCAAGATTCATAACCCACATTAGGGCTGTAAGCGTAATCCAACTTCCTGCAAAAAGGCCTAGCACGGTTTTAAGATTAGTTTCAGATACCAGCAACAACGGTAGAGCAAAAGCAATAACTAGACTTACGACTAGCGGTATCCAAACCTTACTAAGCACCCTTGAAATTGTGTCTGTTTTCCAGCGTAAGTGAAAACCAAAACCCATCACAAAAAATAGAACAATGGCAAGTATTAGAGATTTAAAAAAGGATATTAATTACGTTTTAGGCGATATTATTGAGGCAGTTTATATTTGGGAACTTACAAACCCGGATAAAGAATCTAAAGAAGCTGAAAAAATTATAGATCAAGCGATTGATGTTTTTGATGACCTCATTGCAAAAGTGAACCAAAAAGATGTTGAAAATCGCAAACAACACCTAAAAAATGTTAACAAAGAATTAGAAGACAAAGGCAGAGAGCTTATTGATAAAATCAATAATTTAAGCTAAATCAATTTTTCTTACCTTTTAATAAAGACTCCAATGCTTTACCGTATTTGGAGTTTTTTATTTTTGGGGTAAGTGATTTGTAAACCGTATCCAAGTATTTGTTTTGCGTATTATTTGCTTGGCTTAACATTAAAAAAGGAGCCAACTCATAATTGTTGTTTTGAACAGCAAAATTAACAGTTGCTAAGTATCTACCTAGCATATTTCTTTGTTGTTGCTTTTGTAAAACTTGGTATAACGAGTCGTTTCCTTCCTTTTTAGCTAAAAAACTTTTTTTAATGAGTTCTAGGTTGTTGTTGCTATACCGTTCTACTATCTTATTGTATTCTTGAAGTTTATCTTGATTTTTTGAACCTAAAATTACAGCATCACTCTCAAAGTTTTTTAAAGTTGTATTAATTGTGATTCCGGAAGGTTCTGCAAAAAACGCAATATATTCTTTAGCAGGTGTATTTCCCAGTTTTAAACCTAGATAATATATTTCCGGTTCTTTAACTTCAGCAGTAAAAGTAAAAGTTTCATCATCATTTATTTTTACAGAATCAATTGTAATAATTGCAGAATCATTTGCTTTTTGAAGCAAAAGAACACCCTTTTTAAGTCCTTTTACACTTCCGGAAAGGGTCATTTGATTGTGATCTTTTGAGCAACTAAATAGCAGTAAAATTAACGCAAATACACCAAAAATAGTTTTCATAAAATACGATATTAAGCCTGCAAATATGCGTAAAAAAAATAATAAAAACTACCCGCCTGCAGCCAATTGCATTAAAATTGTACATAAAATTGCTCCTACGGTACCAATGGCATATCCAAAAACAGCTAATAAAACGCCAACAGTTGCTAGAGAAGGATGAAAAGCAGAGGCTACAATTGGCGCAGATGCAGCTCCGCCAACATTGGCTTGGCTTCCTACAGCTAGAAAGAAATAAGGAGCTTTAATAAGCTTGGCAACTCCAATAAGTAATAGAGCGTGAATTGTCATCCATACCAATCCAACGATTACCAACCCTTTGTTGTCAAAAATTAACTCCAAATCCATTTTCATACCTATACTTGCTACCAAAATATAGATAAATACACTACCAAGTTTACTGGCACCGGCACCCTCGTAATTTCTAGCTTTGGTAAAGGAAAGTAAAATTCCTATAAGCGTGGTGAGGGTTATCATCCAGAAAAAAGACGAACCTAAAAAGCTAAGAATGTTTTTGCTCATACCGGTTAAAGCGTTTACATAATCTTTAAAAAATTCGCTTAAAAAGTTGCCGGAATAATGTGCTGCACTTACCGTACCAAAAGCAATAGCTCCAAGAATCATTAAATCGGTAACAGAAGGATTACGCTCAACTTTTTTTGAAAAATGAGATACCTTTTTTTTCAATTTTTCAATGGCAGAAGTATCCGCTTTTAGCCATTTATCTATTTTTTCAGACTTTCCTATTCCTATTAAAAGTAAAGCCATCCAAATATTTGCAACTACAATATCAACAAATACCATCCCGCCATATAATTTTTGGTTATAACCATATATTTCCAGCATTGCTGTTTGATTTGCACCACCACCAATCCAACTTCCGGCTAGAGTAGACAATCCTCTCCATACAGCATTAGCACCTTCGCCACCAACCGTTTCCGGAGAGATGCTTCCTACTAATAAAACGGCAATGGGTCCTCCTATAATAATCCCTACCGTTCCGGTTAAAAACATAATAAGTGCTTTAGGACCTAAGTTAAAAACACCTTTTAAATCAATACTTAAAGTCATTAAAACCAATGCAGCAGGAAGTAAATACCTACTTGCCATATAATATAAATTGGTTGCGTGAGAAATGGCTTCACCTTTATCGTTTATTGAAATCCATTCCGGAGCAATAATCCCCGCAGTTGTTAATGCTGCCGGAATAATATAAGCCATAAATAATGCCGGTATAATTGCGTAAAACTTTTTCCAAAAACCTGTTTTTATTGATGAAGTATAAAAAATAAGACCCAAGCAAATCATTAAAACCCCAAAAATAACAGTGTCATTACTAAAAAAAGGAGTGGTGTCTTCTATAAGTTTAGCCGTTTCTTGCATAGTTTAACTTTTTTGCAAAATACAATTTTAAACAAACTTGCCAAATGTTTTTTAATTGTATCTAAAATAGATTTATTACAAACTTTAATACTAAAACATTAATG
>JALWYP010000019.1 GCA_026992695.1 Flavobacteriaceae bacterium | reverse complement strand
CTAAAACCGTGGAAACCGTTGAAGGGATTAAACTCTTAGATGTAGACCCCGGAAAAGCTACTAACCGTACGGTAATTACCTTTGTGGGCGAACCCGAACAAGTTATTGAAGCGGCTTTCAGGTTGATAAAAAAAGCGAGCGAGCTTATTGATATGAGCAAGCACAGCGGTGAGCATCCGCGTTTTGGAGCTACCGATGTTTGTCCGTTGGTTCCCGTTTCGGGTATTACGTTAGAAGAAACCGCTAAATATGCACATAAATTGGGCGAACGAGTAGGAAAAGAACTGGAAATTCCGGTTTATTTTTATGAAAAAGCAGCCACCGAAGAAAAACGAAAAAATTTGGCAAATTGCCGAAGCGGTGAATACGAAGGCTTGCCTAAAAAACTTACCAATCCTGAATGGAAACCCGATGCAGGACCTGCCCGGTTTACCGAAAAGGTTGCCAAAACCGGAGCTATTGCCATTTCGGCACGTGATTTTTTAATTGCTTACAACATTAATTTAAATACCACCTCTACCCGAAGAGCCAATGCCATTGCTTTTGATATTAGAGAAGCCGGACGCATTAAACGTGAAGGAAATCCCATTACCGGCAAAAAAATTCTGGATAATAACGGGGAACCGGTGCGTATTCCAGGAAAACTTAAAGCCGTTAAAGGAATAGGTTGGTATATTGAGGAATACGGTATTGCGCAAATTTCGTATAATTTAACCAACATAAGCATTACACCTATGCATATTGCTTTTGATGAGACCTGTAAAGTCGCCGAAAAAAGGGGGTTGCGCGTAACGGGTTCGGAGTTAATAGGGTTAATACCCTTACAAGCTATGCTGGATGCAGCCGATTATTTTTTGATTAAACAACAACGCTCTCTGGGAATTTCGGAAGCCGAAAAAATTAAAATTGCCGTTAAGTCACTGGGATTAGACGATTTAAAACCTTTTAACCCTTCCGAAAAAATTATTGAGTATCAATTAAAAGACGAAACAGAAAAAAAGTTGGTTGATTTAACACTCACTCAATTTGCAGATGAAACTGCCGGAGAGTCTCCTGCTCCGGGAGGCGGATCCATATCGGCGTATGTTGGAGCGCTGGGAGTAGCATTGGGTACAATGGTTGCCAATTTATCGGCTCATAAAGCAGGATGGGATGACCGTTGGGAGTATTTTTCTGAATGGGCGGAAAAAGGACAGGCTTATAAAGAAAAATTAATGTATTTGGTAGATGAAGATACGCGTGCTTTTAATAAAATTATCGATGCTTTTAGAATGCCCAAAACCACAGACAATGAAAAGCAACTACGCACCCAAGCTATTGAAGATGCCACGAAGTATGCCACCGAAATTCCGTTTCAAGTAATGGAAACCGCGTACCAATCTATGGAAGTAATGCAGGCAATGTTAAAAGATGGTTTGCAAAGTTCGCTCTCTGATGCCGGTGTAGGAATTCTTTGTGCAAGAACGGCTGTTTTAGGTGCTTATTTTAACGTAAGAATAAACGCTAAAGATTTGAAAGACAGAGAATTTTCTAAGTCTATTTTAAGTAAAGCTAAAGGTGTTTATTCCAAGACTGTTCAGCTTGAAGAAGAAGTGATATCGTATCTAAACGAAAAAATGTAATCCGTAAAAAATGACCATACACCACTTACTTGATAACCCTTCTATATTAAACAAATTTATTACGGAAATCCGGGATGAATCCATCCAGAAAGATTCACTTCGATTTAGACGAAATATCGAACGAATAGGAGAAGTATTGGGTTACGAATTAAGCAAAACCCTCTCCTATTCTCCAAAACAAATAAAAACACCATTAGGCACTAAAACCATTGCGCAGTTAACAGAAAAAATTGTTTTGTGTTCTATCCTCAGAGCCGGATTACCCTTGCATCAAGGATTGTTAAATTATTTTGACGATGCCGAAAATGCTTTTATTTCGGCTTATAGAAACCACCCGGACGGCAGTAAAAATTTTGATATTGTTATTGAATATTTTGCTTCTCCCATTATTAACAACAAAACGCTTTTACTTGCCGACCCGATGTTAGCCACCGGAAAATCATTGGTTGGAGTTTACAACGGGATAAAAAAGTTTGGAACACCTGCTAAAATTCATCTGATTGTCGTGATTGCATCAAAACAAGGAATAAACTACATTAAAGAGCACTTTCCGGAAGATACTACGCTTTGGATAGCCGCTGTTGACGATTCCTTAAATGATAAAGGGTATATCCTGCCCGGATTAGGAGATGCCGGTGATTTGGCTTTTGGTGAAAAAATGTAGGTCTTTAATACAGACAGATTTAAGGTTCAAGCACTTTTCTATCGAATCAACTTTTTGTATTTAATTCGTTTAGGCAGTAAATCGCCACCCAATCGTTTCTTTTTATTTTCTTCATAATCACTAAAACTACCTTCAAAGAAATAAACTTGACTATCTCCTTCAAATGCAAGAATATGGGTGCAAATTCTATCTAGAAACCATCTGTCATGCGAAATAACCACCGCACAACCGGCAAAATTTTCCAAACCTTCTTCTAAGGCACGTAACGTATTTACATCCAAATCGTTGGTGGGTTCATCCAGCAAAAGTACATTTCCTTCTTCTTTTAAAGTCATAGCGAGGTGTAAACGGTTTCGTTCTCCTCCTGAAAGCATCGAAACTTTTTTATTTTGTTCGCTTCCGCTAAAATTAAAACGACTTAAATAAGCCCTTGAATTTACTTGCCTGCCACCCATCATAATTAAATCTTGCCCATCACTAAAATTCTCCCAAATGGTTTTGTTGCTATCGATGTTAGAATGCGATTGGTCAACATAAGCTATTTTAACTGTATCTCCTACAACAAACTCCCCTTTATCGGGTGTTTCTTCTCCCATAATCATCTTAAAAATGGTAGTTTTTCCGGCTCCGTTAGGTCCTATAATACCAACTATTCCGGCTTGTGGAAGCGTAAAGTTCAAATCCTCATACAACAATTTATCACCATAGGCTTTTGCAACACTTTTTGCTTCAATTACGTTTGTTCCCAATCGGGGTCCGTTAGGGATGTATATTTCTAACTTTTCATCCAGTTGTTTTTGATCTTGGCTTAACAGTTTGTCATAGTTTTTTAAACGAGCTTTTTGTTTGGATTGCCGCCCTTTTGCTCCTTGTCGTACCCATTCTAACTCGCGTTCTAGTGTTTTTTGGCGTTTGCTGGCTTGTTTTTGTTCCTGTGCCAGTCTTTTTGATTTCTGGTCTAACCAAGAGGAATAATTTCCTTTCCAAGGAATGCCCTCTCCCCTGTCCAATTCCAATATCCATCCGGCAACATTATCTAAAAAATAACGGTCGTGGGTTACGGCAATTACCGTTCCTTTATATTGTGATAAATGATGCTCTAACCAGTGTACACTCTCTGCATCCAAATGGTTAGTAGGTTCATCCAGCAGCAAAACATCGGGTTCTTGCAAGAGCAATCGGCATAAGGCTACCCGTCTTCGTTCTCCACCCGAAAGTACACTAATAGGTTTATCTGCTTCGGGTGTGCGAAGAGCATCCATGGCTATCTCTAATTTGGTGTCCAGTTCCCACGCATTGGTAGCATCTATTTTATCTTGCAATTTGGCTTGTTTGTCCATTAATTCCTGCATTTTATCAGGGTTTTCATAGACTTCGGGTAAACCAAACATATCGTTTATTTTGTTGTATTCATCCAAAACATCCACTACTTCTTGAACTCCTTCTTTAACAATTTCGATGACGGTTTTATTTTCATCCAGTTGCGGGTCTTGTTCCAGGTAGCCTACCGTGTAACCGGGAGCAAATACCACATCGCCCCGGTAATTGGAATCGATACCCGCAATAATTTTTAATAAGGTGGATTTACCACTTCCGTTAAGACCTAAGATGCCAATTTTTGCTCCGTAAAAGAAACTGAGATAAATGTTTTTAAGCACCGGTGTTTGGGCGTTTTGAAACGTTTTTGTTACACCGGACATAGAGAATATTACTTTTTTATCGTCTGCCATGTTTTTTATTTTTTATAAATTGAATTTTATAGTTCCTACCTGTGGCTGGCAAGTTTTTTATTCTGTTTCATGCTTATTTTTCAGCATTTAGTATACAGTTGACAGTCTTCAGTTAACAGTTTCACTCATAAACTCACCATCTCATCAACTCACAAACTCACCACCTCACAAACTCACCAACTCAAACCTCACACTCTTCCTTTAAGTGCATTAAACACCCAAGCAATAGCAAAGAAACCAATTCCTACTGATGCAAATCCCCATCCGGCTATATCGTCATACCTAAAGGCTCCCAAAGCAATAAGAATTAAACCCATAATAATCATTATAAATGTAGCCCAAGCCAGTACTGTATTTTTATTCATTCCCATAATAATTTTGTTTTTTATTTTTTCGAGGATAGCAAATATCGTTATTTTTTCTTCAATTTTATAATTTAATGCAACAGGTTTAGTGGCATTTTGTATTTTAGCCAAAAGTAATTAGCATAATGGATTTAAACTTCAATATTAACGAAGACTACAATAAACTTAAAATTTCAGACCTAAACAAGCGTCTTGAAAAAGTTAAATTAGGTGGTGGAAAAGCTAGAATTGAAAAACAACATACCAAAGGAAAACTCACTGCCAGAGAACGAATTAACTATCTTTTAGACCCAAAAACAAAAAGTATTGAGATTGGTGCTTTTGCCGGTGAAGGAATGTATCAAGAACAAGGCGGATGCCCAAGTGGCGGAGTTGTGGTAAAAATAGGTTATGTTAGTGGTAAACAATGCATCGTGGTTGCAAACGATGCTACTGTAAAAGCCGGTGCTTGGTTTCCAATCACAGCCAAAAAAAACCTTCGTGCGCAAGAAATTGCAATGGAAAATAGATTACCAATTATTTATTTGGTAGATAGCGCCGGAGTGTATTTACCTATGCAGGACGAAATTTTCCCCGATAAAGAACATTTTGGAAGAATTTTTAGAAACAATGCTGTGATGAGCAGTATGGGAATTACCCAAATCGCCGCCGTTATGGGAAGTTGCGTTGCCGGAGGTGCCTATTTACCCATTATGAGTGACGAGGCATTGATTGTAGATAAAACCGGAAGCATTTTTCTTGCCGGAAGCTATTTGGTAAAAGCCGCCATTGGTGAAACCATTGATAACGAAACGCTTGGAGGTGCTACCACCCATTGCGAAATTAGCGGCGTAACCGATTACAAAGCAAAAGATGATAAAGATGCGCTGGATACCATTAAAAATATTATGGGAAAAATAGGTGATTATGATAAAGCCGGATTTAATCGTGTAAAGCCTTCAAAACCTAACGAAAACCCCGAGGATATTTTTGGAATTATCCCTAAGTCGCGTGCCGACCAATACAACGTGTTAGAAATCATTAAACGATTGGTTGATAAGTCTGAATTTGAGCAATATAAAGAAGGCTACGGAAAAACCATTCTAACCGGTTATGCTCGTATTGACGGCTGGGCGGTAGGTATTGTCGCCAACCAACGAAAATTGGTTAAAACCAAAAAAGGCGAAATGCAATTTGGCGGGGTGATTTACAGCGATAGTGCCGATAAAGCCACAAGATTTATTGCCAATTGCAATCAGAAAAAAATACCCTTGGTGTTTATACAAGATGTTACCGGATTTATGGTAGGAAGCAAAAGTGAACACGGTGGAATAATAAAAGATGGCGCCAAAATGGTAAATGCCGTAAGCAATAGTGTAGTGCCTAAATTTACCGTTATTGTCGGAAACTCCTACGGTGCCGGAAATTATGCTATGTGCGGAAAAGCGTATGACCCAAGATTAATTTTTGCGTGGCCCAGTGCCGAGTTAGCCGTAATGAGTGGCAACAGTGCAGCGAAAGTATTGCTGCAAATCGAAAAATCATCACTTAAAAAGCAAGGGGGAAAAATAACTCCCGAAGTAGAAAAAGAATTGTATGATAAAATAAAAGCCCGTTATGACGAGCAAGTCTCTCCCTATTATGCAGCAGCCAGATTATGGACAGATGCCATTATAAATCCGCTGGATACTCGAACTTGGATTTCGATGGGAATCGAAGCCGCAAACCACGCACCTATCGAAAAAAAGTTTAATCTAGGCGTAATACAAGTTTAATATGTTTCCTTGGCATCAATATGTTTTAGCATTAATTTTTTTAGTAGGAGGTTTTTTTCATCTTCAAAAATCAAAACTTTACAGAAAAATAACACCACCGTATATTCCCTATAAAAATTCAATGGTGTTACTAACCGGAATTGTTGAAATGCTAGTGGCATTTATGCTTGTTACCAAAGACTCACAAAGCTTTGGAGCTTGGGGAATGATTATTTTGTTAGTTTTGTTTTTCCCTGTTCATATTTATATGCTTCAAAACAAAGAAGCTTCGTTAAAATTACCAAAATGGATACTTATCTTGCGTATCCCACTACAATTTTTACTTATTTACTGGGCTTGGATGTATACCTGAAAATATTTTCTATTTTGAAAAAAATACAGCTTTTCATTCGTATATTTGCATCTCTTTATTAGTAACTAAAATTCTTCAGAAAAAATGACAAAAAAAGCAACCGTAATATATACCAAAACCGATGAAGCTCCCTATCTTGCAACGCATTCCCTTCTTCCCATTGTTAAAGCATTTGCCGGTCATGCCAACATCCATATTGAAACAAAAGATATTTCTCTTTCAGGAAGAATACTGGCGGCTTTTTCAGATTTTTTAACCGAAGAACAAAAAGTAAGTGACGATTTGGCTTTTCTCGGAAAATTAGTTAAACAACCAGATGCAAATATCATCAAGTTACCTAATATTAGCGCTTCTATTCCGCAATTAGAAAATGCTATTGAAGAATTACAAAATAAAGGATTTAATGTACCCAACTACCCTGAAGAACCCGCTACAAAAGAAGAAGAAACCATTAAGTCGCGCTACAACAAAATTAAAGGAAGTGCTGTAAATCCGGTGCTTCGTGAAGGAAATAGTGATCGCCGTGCTCCAAAAGCAGTTAAAAATTATGCCAAGAAACATCCACACAAAATGGGTGCTTGGAGTCCTAACTCTAAAACTCGAGTAGCTACGATGGCGCAAGGTGATTTTCGCAACAGTGAAAAATCGGTTACTATGCCGCAAGCCGATAATGTGAGTATTGCTTTTACAAATACTTTAGGTGAAACAAAAGTACTAAAAGAACTTTCGTTACTTGAAGGCGAAATAATAGATGCTTCGGTATTGCAAAAAAATAAACTTGTAGATTTTTTAAACCAACAAGTAAACGAAGCTCGAAATGAAAATGTTTTGTTTTCTATTCATCTTAAAGCAACTATGATGAAAGTAAGTGACCCCATTATTTTTGGTCACGCAGTTGAGGTGTACTATAAACCGCTCTTTGATAAATATGCTACGTTATTTGAAGAAATTGGTTTTAACCCCAACAATGGCTTTGGCGATTTAATCGATAAATTAGACGAGCAATCTCAAGACACAAAACAAGCTGTATTAAACGATATAAATACCATTTATAAAAACGGACCGGATTTAGCAATGGTAAACAGCAATAAAGGAATTACCAATCTGCACGTCCCCAGTGATGTTATTGTAGATGCTTCAATGCCTGCAATGATTAGGAATTCGGGTAAAATGTGGAATAAAAATGGTGAATTAGAAGACACCATTGCCGTTATACCGGATAGCAGCTATGCGCCATTGTATGAAACAACTATTGAATTTTGTAAAAAACATGGTGCTTTTAACCCGGCAACCATGGGAACAGTACCTAATGTAGGATTGATGGCTCAAAAAGCAGAAGAATACGGTTCGCATGATAAAACTTTTGAAATGGAAGAAGCAGGTACTGTTACAGTAAGCAACCAAACAGGAACCGTTTTAATGAGTCATAAAGTTGAAAAAGGCGATATCTGGCGAATGTGCCAAACCAAAGATTTACCTGTTCAAGATTGGATTAAACTTGCTGTTTCGCGAGCCAGAGCAACCGGAGTACCTACTGTTTTTTGGTTAGACCCGGACAGAGCACACGATATGGAAATTGCTGAAAAAGTAAAAAAATACCTACCAAACCACGATACTTCAGGCTTGGATATTAAAATAATGAGCATTAAAGATGCGACACAATATACTTTAGAGCGTGTAAAAGAGGGTAAAGATACCATTTCGGTAACCGGAAATGTTTTACGCGATTATTTAACAGACCTCTTCCCTATTTTAGAATTAGGTACCAGTGCAAAAATGCTTTCAATCGTACCGCTTATGAATGGCGGTGGTTTATTTGAAACCGGAGCCGGAGGTTCGGCACCTAAACACGTGCAACAATTTTTAAAAGAAAACCATTTGCGATGGAATTCGTTAGGCGAGTTTTTGGCACTTGCCACTTCTTTTGAATTTCTTTCGGAAAAATACAACAACAAAAAAGCTGCAATTTTAGCGGAAGCCTTAGATAACGCTACCGAAAAACTCCTTGATAATGAAAAAGGTCCTTCAAGAAAAGTTGGTGAATTAGATAACCGTGGAAGTCATTTTTATTTAACAATGTATTGGGCTGTAGCTTTGGCGAACCAAGAAAAAGATGAAGAACTAAAAAGTACATTTACAACAATTGCTAAAAAACTAAAAGATAACGAGCAAGAAATTGTAACGTATTTAAATACCATTCAAGGAAAACCGGTTGCTATTGAAGGATACTATAAACCCAACGAAAACAAAGTGTATCAAGCAATGCGTCCCAGTACAATTTTTAATGAAATAGTAGAAATGCTTTAAATTATTAGGGATTGAGGATTGGGGATTGATGATTTTTCAACTCACACTACTGCATACTGCAACTGAAAACTGCCAACTGAAGACTGAATATTGACGATTATTCGATTTAGGAATGGTGATTGGAGATTGATGATTTTTTCAACTCACACTACTGCATACTGCAACTGAAAACTGCCCACTAATTGACGATTTATTCGATTTAGGATTGAGGAATTAGGTGGTGAGTTTATGAGTTGATGAGGATTGAGAATTGAACTTCCCTGATTAGTGTTGACCGTTTTTTATTAATTCTTCACTGTTAAAAATAGTAAAATTATTATTTACTAATTTATTTTTATCCCACATTTCTT
>JALWYP010000018.1 GCA_026992695.1 Flavobacteriaceae bacterium | reverse complement strand
CTAGAATATCGCTGGGCATTAAATCGGGTGTGAATTGGATGCGTTTAAAATCTAATCCTAAGGTTTGAGCAACGGTATTTACCAATAATGTTTTTGCCAATCCAGGTACACCAATTAAAAGTGCGTGACCGCCGGAAAAAATAGCAAGTAACACTTGTTCTACGACTTGATCTTGCCCTACAATAATTTTTTTTATTTCTTGTCGTAGATTTTCATATTTTGTTACTAATTGTTTTATGGCTGCTACGTCTGACATAGTTATTTGGTATTATTTGTGAGGTATTAATTTTCTCCTTCTTTTAACCAATTACTGGTAAAATCGCAATCACGAAATTCGTTATTTACTTGGACAAAAGTATTTTTAATTGTTTTGTCTTGCCATTCTTCAATAGCTTTAATTTGTTTTTGTTTTAGTGCCAATTCTTTTACTTTTTCATAATCTTTAACAAAGTCTGCCGGATGTTCGTCGTGACGTTTTGTTACGGTTAGAATTTTAAATTTTATTCTACCGGCATAATCTCTTTCTTGTAAAATTTCGGAAACATCACCTTCTTGTAAGTTATAAACCTGCGCTCCAAGTTCGGGATCCATTTTTGTTAAATCAAAACCCGTATCGAGATTAACAGGATTTACCAATTGCCCGCCATTATTACGCGTTTCTTTATCGGTTGAATAACGTTTTGCAGCATCTGCGAAGGTTATTTCTTTATTGATTATTTTGGTTCGAATACTATCTAATTTAGCACGTGCTTCTTTAACCGATTTTTCTGAAACTTCAGGAAATAATAAAATATGCCTTACATCTACAGCTTGACCTCTTATTCTTTCTACATATAATATATGAATACCAAATTGAGTCTCAAAAGGTTCACTAACTTCTCCTTCTAATAAAGAAAAAGCATGGTCTTTAAACTCTTTTGCAAAAGGAGCATCGCGAGTAATTCCTTCAATTAACCCTCCTTTTGAAGCACTTCCGGGATCTTTTGAATACAAAACGGCTTTGGTTGCAAAACTAGCTCCGTTATCTATTACATCACTTCGAAGTACATTAAGCCTATCGATAACTTTTTGTTTGGCTTCTTCGGTTATTTCCGGCTCAATTACCAATTGAGCTACTTCGACTTCTGCACCAAAAATAGGTCGTTCTTCTTCCGGAAAACTGTAAAAAAACTTTCTAACTTCTTCCGGTGTAATTTCAACACTTTCAACTATTTTAGACTGCATCTGACTGGCGAGTGCAACGGTTTTATTTACTTCAAAAAGATCATTTCTTACTTCTTGAATATTATCTTTTTTATAAAATTGAGCAACTTTTTCTTCGGTTCCAAGTTGCGAAATCATGTACTGTATTTGTTGATCTATCTTCGCATTTATTTGCTCGTCCGGCACTAAAAGACTGTCTATCTTTGCTTGGTGGGCATAGAGTTTGTCTTCCATTAATTTTCCTAAAAGTTGGCAACGGGTTATTCCTTCAATAGATATGCCTTGTTGCTTTAATTCTAAATAACTTTTATCAATATCGCTATCTAGAATAACATATTCACCTACCACAGATGCTACCCCTTCTGCTCTAAAACGCTTAAAAGGTTTTACGGTATCCGTTTCAGTTATTTTTGTTTCTTTTGTAAGAGTTGAATCTTGTATTACATTTATTTGCCCTTGCATAGATGAAGCAAATAGTATTGCAACACACAGGCTACTGAGGTGAGTAAATTTCAAATTTTTTATTTTTAAGTGCATCTTTGGTAATATCTTTTTCCAGTTTTTTAATTAAATCTAGTTTTCTTCTGTTGAGTATTATTTGTTTAATGGTAGGTTTTACATACGTTAATGGCGCTATATCATTAATGGTTAGTATATCTTTAATTTTGACCAAATATACTCCTATTGAATCTTGTAATTGTACAAAATTAGATTTTTTTAACAATTGTTTTTCTTGATTTTTTAAAATAGGTATCTTTTCAATTATGTTTTCTTTTTTTATCCAAGTATAATCGTTAAAATTATAGGCTTTAAATGTTAGACTTTTTTCTTTTAACAATTGTTGATCTTCTTTTTCAAAATTTTTAATTTGCCTTTTTACGGCATCAATATCTGAAAAATTATGATCTAAATACACATACCGTATTTTAAGTAAATGATCGTTAAGTCTAAAGTTTTCTTTATTGTTATTATAAAAAGTTTCGTACTCTTGTTCTGTAATCGTGCTATCCAGTTGTTTTGAAACGATATTGCTTTTATAAGCTTCGGTATATAATTCGGTTTTGTAGTCTTTAACGAGTTTGTCAAATACCTTTTGTTGTTTTACAGATAAATTAATTTGAGATTGATCTAGCAGCAATTGTTTTGTCGCCCATCTATTTATAAAATTGGTTACCAGCAACGCACTATCTTCTTTAGTAGTTGCCTGAGAAACTACATCTTTTATGTCGTCGATGTACAAATAATTATCTTTTACTCTTGCTATGGGCATTTGTTTGGTATCTTGTTTAAGATACTCACAAGAAAGTAATGTTAAAAATAATATGAAAATCAGTCCCTTTTTTTGCATTAAGATTTAAGTTGTTTTTTTAATTTTTTTAATGCTTTTTTTCTAACCGATACATTGTATTTTTGATGAAGTTGCGCCATCCATTGGTCTGCAAGATAGTATTGCTAATCACTAATAAGATTTTCTTTATAATTTTTTAAGAGTTTTATTGTTGGTGGATAAACCTTGTTTATTTTTAGCTTAACAAAAGAAT
>JALWYP010000017.1 GCA_026992695.1 Flavobacteriaceae bacterium | reverse complement strand
TTCTTAACTAAACTTTACTTCTTATCCATAAAAAATTAAAGCCATTAAGGTTTTTAAGATTTGTATTTTTTTCTTTTTAATGGTAAAAAAACAATCTAAAAAATATTTTTTATCTTTAGCCAACTCTAAATCTACTTACTGTTATGAAACTCAAATTCATCCTATTCCCAATTTTATTATGGATTGTATCCGCTTTTTCTGTTATTACTGCACAAGAACAACATACTATTAACGGAAAGACCTACACCCTTAAAACACAAAATCAAGGTGCATTAACACTTTTATGGACAACACAAGACGGGAATTACCTGTATTTTATAAAAAAAGGTGATACCTATTACCCGTTAACCAACACAAAATCTGATGGAACTTATAATGAAGAATACAAAGAAACCTTGCGTTTGCTTACTTCGGGAAGTAATTTATCTGCAGATAAAGTAAAATTAACGCTATCGAGTTTGTCTAAATTTACTGCAAATTACAATCGCCTACAAAGTGGAGAGACTTTAACGGCTACTTCACAATTAGAATTGCGGTTGGGGGCATTTGCAGGAATCTCGAATGCTATTTTTACCTCAAATCCTACCAATCAATTAGTGCCAGTTTTGGGAGTTGAATTAGAATTGGTTGAAAATGTAAAACTAAAAAGGCACAGTATGGTGTTGCAATTCCGGCAGAGTTTTGAAAGTGGTGATTACCAATATAACGCATCGCAATTATCATTAAACTACCGGTTTAAGTTTATAAAAAAAGAAAAATTAGATGCCTATATCAATACACGTTTTGCTACTTTTACGGCATCTTCGGCTACAATAAATATTGTTAATCCGGACGATACGGTTTCAACAATTAAAAAAACGGGAAGTGATTTTCAAGCGGTGGCACTTTTTGGTTTGGGGTTGGATTACGCCCTAGGCAATGGTTTTCTTATTTTTGGTTACAATGATATTGTAGGTTTGGGAGTGGATAGTAATGGCGAGTTTCCCATAGATTTTACAATAGGATATAAATTTAATTTGTAACAATAACAATAGGTAATTCAAAACTGGTATTTACCGGAACTCCACGTTTATACGCCGGCGCAATGGGTTGAAGCGAATCGATACTTTGGTAAATTAATCGCTCAATTTTTGGTAGTTGTGCTTTCGTTAGACTATCTATTTCCAGTTGGTTAATTTCTAATTTTGCTTTTTTTGAAACGGTAAAATGTACTTTAATCGTATCGTTAATCGTTGTATTAACAGGCTTTTTTTCGGAAGCAATAAACCGATAAATGGTAGTGGTTAATGTTTGTACAAAACACGATTTTAACTTTTCCTTTTCCGAAAGATTTTCACACATTTTAAAAACAGGATACGTGTCTACTTCGTTCCAGTTAATGGTTTTTAACTCTTCTTCTAAAAAGGTTTCCGATGGTATTTTTTTTGTTTCAAAATACGTACACGATTGAAGCAAAAAAAGAAATGCTATTGTTGCTATGGAATTAGAATACTTCCACACAATCATTTAAATAGAATTTTTAAACTCTGTTAAAAAGCTGTCCCAATCTTGTTTTTTATACAAATCATCTGATAGATATACAAGTATGGGCAGTAAGTCTTCGGCTTTTTTGTATCCTCTAAAAATCTGTAAAATGTCCAGATTTTCATCTAAAACAGTTAATGTGGGATAGCTGTGTCGTCCTTTTTGAAATCCGGACGAAAGTTGGTGGTAACCACGTCTTCCGGTAGGCACAAATTTAAATTCTACACCCCGATAGATTATGGTGTTTTTGTCCTCTCCGTCCAGTTTTACACAATAATAATTTTTGTTGAGGTAATCAACAATTTTCGGGTCTTTAAAGGTAGTAGCATCCAGACGTTTACACCAACCACACCAATCGGTATAAATATCGATTAACACTTTTTTAGGTTCTTGTTTTTGAGCAGCTTCTAAATCTTGAATCTTTAGCCAATTTATTTCTTGTGCAAACAGTAAAGAAACAGGAGAAACTAACAAAAGCCAAATACTTATTAAAACAGTTTTTTTCATAAACCAAAAGTAGTGAAACTTAGGCGAATAAAAAATTGTAACTTTTTTTATTTTTACAGACAGATAGTGTGATATTATGGATTTATTTTTTCTTATTCTGGGGTTTTTATTAATGCTTTTGGGCATTGTAGGAAGTATTTTACCCGTATTACCCGGAACACCTATAAGTTGGTTAGGACTATTAATGCTTTACTTAGCTCCGTCTATAAAACCGGATTGGTGGTTTTTAGGAATTACTTTAGTAATTGCCGTTTTTATTTATGTGATGGATTATATAGTCCCCGCAATAGGCACAAAAAAGTTTGGAGGTAGCAAAGCCGGTATTTGGGGAGCAGTACTAGGGTTAATTATCGGGCTTTTGGCTCCTATTCCTTTTGGTATTATTATCGGTCCCTTTATTGGGGCGTTAATGGGCGAATTGTTAGTTGCTAAAAAAGATGGCTCTCAGGCTTTTAAAGCAGCTTTTGGTTCATTCATCGGGTTTTTGGCTTCAACTTTTATGAAGTTAATGGCAACACTAATTTATTTAATCCTCTTCATCATTAAAGTTTGGGAATATAAAGATGTATGGTTTTAATTAAAGCCATTGAGTTAGTTCTTCAATAGGTCTTCGGTTCCAATCTTCCGGAAATTCATCGGTATGTCCCATAAAGAAAAAACCCAAGCATACTTCTGTTTCTTCCAACTTAAAAAAATTGTTTAGTTTGTTGGCGAAAGG
>JALWYP010000016.1 GCA_026992695.1 Flavobacteriaceae bacterium | reverse complement strand
TCGTTGTTGTCATTGGTATCACATGCAATCAAAAATATGTTCAATACCATAATAGAGAAAAATAATTGTTTCATATTTGTTTTTTTAAAATTTTGACCTGCTCTTATTTAAAGATTTTCGGTTTCCTCCTTTTTAAGTTTAAATTTTTGCTTTTTTCTTTTAAAACCGGTACCGCTTTGGGGTTGCAATACCGGTATTAAAAAATTATGCAACAAAACAACTTTTTTCTAACAACAAACTTATAAGAAGGACATAGATAAATAAGCAAGCATTTTAGGAAGCCTTATTTTGATACAAGGAACTATCGTTTTGATAAGATGAACGATTTTTATTGAACTAACTAATAGTTTCTTTTTTTTGAAGTCGAAAAGCAAATACTGTTTTAAAGTTGTGCAATACTAAGAAAGAGTTTAAGTTTGCTTTTTAGAAAATAAATTTTACGTTATGGAAATTTCTCAAATTATAGCATATTTTGCCTATTTACTACCGGCAATAGTGGTGGGAATTGTTGCTTATTACTTTTTTAAAGGGCACATACAAAATGAAGAAGGAAGAAGGCGGTTTCTTGTACAGAAAGAAGCTCAAAAGCAAGTTTTACCCCTGCGTTTACAGGCTTACGAGCGCATTACCCTTTTTTTGGAACGCATAGATCCTAAAAAATTATTATTACGTGTAAAACCATTTTCAGATGCGGTGCAACAATATGAAAATTTACTTATTCAAAACATCGATAATGAATTTGAACACAATATTGCACAACAAATTTATGTAAGTGAAGATTGTTGGAATACAGTAACCGCCGCAAAAAATGCTACGGCACAACTCATTAGAAAAACTGCAATGAACGAAAAAGTAGATACGGCTGATAAGTTACGCGAAATGCTTCTCAACCATTTTATGGGTGAAGTAACCCCTTCGCAAAAAGCGTTGACGTATGTTAAACAGTAAGTAAATGAATTGTTTTAAATCAATTGTCTCTCCTAACTATTTAATTGCATTACTTTTTTCATCAATAGAAAAAAGTAACAAAAAATCTATTTGTTTTTAAATTTACTAACTCCGTCCAACAGCCAGTTTTTATAGGTTTCAATATCGGGAGTGTAGCCTATGGGGTCGTTTAAGTTATTTTCGTTTAAATCTACAAGCACATAATACGGTTGTGCATTTGCTTTATAGCGTTGGGTTTGAAACTCGCTCCACTTGTTACCGATGTACCGTATTTTTTTACCCGTTACCTCAGACACATATTGTTGGTCTTCAGGCAGTGGTCTTTTATCATCTACATACAATGAAATAAGCACCACTTTATTTTTAAGAATATCCAGCACGTGTGGATCTGCCCAAACACGTTCTTCCATTTTACGGCAGTTGACACAGGCAAATCCGGTGAAATCTATTAAGACGGGTTTGTTTACTTTTTTGGCATACGCCAATCCTTCAAAATAATCGGTAAAGGCAATAATATCATGCGGTCCCAGTTCGGCTCCTTCGGGGAGTCCTTCTTCATTATGCGAAGCAACTCCTGAGCCTAATTTGGTAAATCCAACACCATAAGGCGACTCGCTATAATTCATAGGTGGCGGGAAACCGCTAATTAACTTTAAGGGAGCGCCCCATAACCCGGGAATTAAATACACGGTAAAAGCTAATGTTACCAATCCTAATAACAATCTTCCTACCGAAATACGTGGCGAATCATCGTCGTGTGGAAGTTTTATTTTTCCGAAAAGGTATAACGCCATTGCGCCAAATACAGCAATCCAGATTGCAATAAAAATCTCACGCTCAAACCAATGCTTTTGCAAAACCAAATCGGCATTAGAAAGAAATTTAAAGGCAAGTGCAAGTTCTAAAAATCCGAGAACCACTTTTACGGTATTTAACCATCCACCCGATTTTGGCAGGCTGTTCATCCAGCCCGGAAACATAGCAAATAAAGCAAAAGGTAACGCTATAGCTAACGAAAAACCTAACATTCCCACTATGGGAGCGATACCTCCTTTTGAAGCGCTTTCAACCAACAGTGTACCCACAATGGGACCCGTACAAGAAAAGGAAACAATAGCTAATGCCAATGCCATAAAAAAGATGCCTATAACACCTCCTTTGGCAGCTTGATTGTCTACTTTATTTGCCCACGATTGGGGAAGTGTAATTTCAAAAGCACCCAGAAATGAAATGGCAAAAACAATAAGTAACAAGAAAAACAGAATATTAAACCACACATTTGTAGATAAGGCGTTGAGTGCATCTGCTCCAAAAATTCCGGTTATTACAGAACCTAAAAGAACATATATTACAATGATAAACAAACCATACAAGATTGCATTTTTAATTCCTTGTGATCGGGTTTTACTTTGTTTGGTAAAAAAACTAACTGTTAACGGAATCATTGGAAAAACACACGGCGTTAAAAGCGCTGCCAAACCACCAAAAAATGCCAAAAAGAAAATCGTCCAAAGTCCTTTTTTCTCCGATTTTTTTTCAGACGTTGTTACATTTGTATTATCAATTTTAGAAACTGCGGTTGTATCTTGCGTTATTGTGGCGGGAGTATCGGTAAACGAATAATTTTCAAAATTGGAATAATTGGTGAAAATAGAAGTCTTATTATGCTCTAAATCAAAAACGACATACCGTTCTTCGTTTAAACAAACTTGTTTACAAACTTGATAAAACAATTCGGCTTTTATAATTTTAACCGAAGGGTTTACTAACTTGATTTTTTGTTTTATAACTCCGTTATCTTTAAAAAACACTTCGTCAAACTTCCAGACATCGCTATATTCGGTGTATGTTTTTCCTTCTTCTAAATCTCCTTCTAAAATAAAATCTTTTCCTTTATTAAGAAACTTCATACTAAGCGGAATGGGACCCATTCCGTTTTTATTCGGGGTATGCTGCGAGTAAATATGCCAATCTTTTTCGATGGTGGCAAGGAGCGATACTTCGTAATAGTTATCGTTTAACTTTTTTATTTTACCATCCCAAGTAACCGGATTTTTAAGGTTTTGTTTTGTCTCTCCCGATTTAAAAGCGGAAAGTACAGGGGTTTCATTATTAGTTACCGTTTTAGTAGCATTTGGAAATTCAACTTTAAATTCTTTCGAATCAAAAATACACTTCTCGTCATCGCAGGCTTGGTATTCAATTAAAACAGCAAGGGTTTTGGTATTGGGATTTTTTCGTTTTACTTTTTGCGTAAAAGTGGCATAATCTTCAAAATAAGATAAGTCCATTTCAAAAACTTTGTCGTAGCTGGTATGCGATTTACTTTCGGTTACCTTTCCCAAAAGTTCGAAGTTACCTTCTTTATCTTCAAATTTAAAAGTTGTGGGAATAGCACCTCCTTCGGGAAGATTTTGTGTGTACAAATGCCAACCTTCGTCTATTGATGCGTCTATTACTATTTCAAAAGTATCATCGCCTAAATCGTTTACGTAATAGTCCCACTTTACGGGTTCTAAGATCTGAGAAAAGGAAGTAAAACCTATTAGTAATACTGCCAATCGTAGAAAAAGATTTTTCATTGTTTAATGTCTATTTTTAAAATACTGTTGGTGCTTTCTGTTACTTTAAACCGTTCGTCGGCACGATACCCTACTACCCAAATAATTTTATTTTTGCTGGTTAAAACCCAGGCTTTTTCTTTTTGCGCCAAAGATAGTTTTTCATCTTTAAAAAACTTACTTAATTTCTTTTTTCCTTTCATTCCGAAAGGGTAAAAATAATCGCCTTTTTGCCATTTTCGCAAAACCAACGGATATTTTAACAAAGAATTATCAATATAAACGGTTTTTAAGTTGGTTTTTTGTATGGAAGAAACTTTAATAAAACGCATAGCAAGGGGTTTGGCTATTTCTTGGGTTTCTTCCGAAATAAAAAATTTTTCGTTATCAAGCTCCTTTCTTCTTTTGGTAATTAGCAACACATCTCTGTTTTTAATCACTCTGAAATTTTCGGAAACGATATATTTTCCGCTTTGTGCATCAAGAAGGTGGTATACATCCTCCCAATTGGTAAACCCGAAAGGAAACAACAATTCATACAACAATGCATTTGAATTTGGCAAGCCTTTAATCTTAGGAATGTCAAAATAAAACTCCTCGCCTTCCTGCTTTGCTACCAAACTATAAACCAACGAAATATAATCGTTAAGAAGGTAATTGCTTTGCTGAAGATGCTGTTTGGTAACCTTAAAATTTTGAGTAAGTTGGGGTGTGATTTCTTTAAGTTGTGGTAAGACGGTATGTCGTAATTTATTGCGTAAATAATGGGTTGTTTTATTGCTGCTGTCTTCTCGCCAAGCAATTTTATTTTTTATTGCAAAAGCTTCAATTTCCTGTCTTGAAAACGGTAACAACGGACGGATTACCTTATCATTCACAGCCGGAATACCTATAAGCCCTTTTATCCCGCTACCGCGAGACAGGTTAATAAAGAATGTTTCTAAATCGTCATCCAAATGGTGTGCCGTGGCGATATAATCAAATTGGTATTTTTCTGCCAACTCGTAAAACCAATTATAGCGCAATTCACGAGCTGCCATTTGGGTAGAAATACCCTTTTGTTTTGCGTATTCTTTAGTGTTAAATACTGCGGTATAAACCGAAATTTTGTGTTTTTTTGCCCATTGTTTCACAAATTCTTCGTCGGTATCGCTTTCATTTCCGCGTAGCTTAAAATTGCAATGCGCAACAGAAAAGTTTTTATTTATCTCAAAAAATAAATGCGCCAACACCATACTGTCTGTACCGCCGCTACAAGCCAATAGTATTTTTTTTTCTCTAATAAAAGGAAACGAGTGGTTGATATGTTGAGTAAATGTATGGAGCAAGTTGCTTAAAATGAGTTTACAAAAGTATTAAACAAATATTATTTTTATGTGTATCATTTTTCCTTTCTAGCATACTTCAGTACCAAGAAGTTTTGCGGATTAATACCCAGTCCCTTTACCTTTTTGTTTACAAACCGTACTGCCATATCATAAAACAAAGGCACCACAGGTGCTTGGGCTATAACAATAGAATCCATTTTTGAGTATAAAATTTTTCGTTTTTCTATGTCGGAAATACGAAGTGAAACACGGTACAAACTATCAAAAACATTATTTTTAAAATGGGTGTAGTTGGGACCGTTAGGCGTAAAGTTAGGACTGTAAAACAAAGACAAATAATTTTCGGCATCGGGATAATCGGCAATCCAACTGGCTCTAAAAACCGGTAATTGTCCGGCAGACTTTTGTTGCCTTAATGTAGATGGTGGCATTACATCAATGGTTACGGTAATACCTATTTTCTCTAACTCCCGCTGAATAAATTCGCATAAATCCAAATACTGACTGTTGGTAGCAATACTGATTTCGGGAGAACTATCTCCGGTTTTCTGCTTGTATAATTCAACTAATTTTCGGGCTTTTTCCGGTTGGTAGGTAAATCCGTTTTGCATATCAAAACCGGGTAATCCCTTTGGAATAAATCCGTTATTGGCGGGAATTCCAATATTATTTCGCAGGTATTTAATCATTTTTTTTCGGTCAAAACCGAAATTGATTGCGCGCCGTAGTGTTTTTGATTGAATTTCGGGCAAGTCGGTTTCCATAAAAAAGCCCAGATATTCAGTGTTGAGATAGGGGCTTTTCAGCAAGGTTATTTTTTCTTTATATTTTTCTTGAAGTTCACCATTTGTAGTAATAACCTCGTCCTTATACGAATTATCCAACCCCGAAACCAAATCTAACCTACCTTGAACAAATTGTAAAAACTCGCTCTGTTTATCGGGTAAAAACGTAATGGCAATAGCTTCCAAATAAGGTAAGGAATTTCCGCTCTGGTCTTTTTCAAAATAGTTTTTATTTTTTCTAAATACCAACTTTACGTTTTCTTCCCACAGTTTAAAATAAAACGGTCCGGTACCCACAGGATGCGAGCGGAAGGTGTTTCCGTAATAATCAACCGCTTCCTTGGGCACAACCGAACAATACCGCATAGAAAGTAACCCCAAAAATGCCGGAAAAGGTTGTTTTAAGGTAATTGAAAAAATGGTATCGTTAATCGCTTTATAATCTTTAACATACTGTAAAACCCAACTTCCCGGCGAAGCCACTTTTGGGTCTTGCAAACGGTTAAAACTATACACAAAATCCCGGGCGGTTACCACTCTGGTGCTGTCTTTATAGTCCTTTTTGTAAAACGAAATATCTTTATGAAAAAACACATCATCATGCAGGTAAAAGGTATAGGTTTGCGTACTGTCGTTTATTTCCCAATGTTTGGCAATATCGGGTTTTACAGCAAGTGTGCTATCCAATTGCACCAAACTGTTAAACAACTGATTGGTAGCCCAGATATTAGGCTGATTTCGAGCAAAAGCAGGATCTAACGACCCGATGTTACTATGCTCGTTATACCTGAATACCAGATTATCACTCTCTTTGTTTTGATGTGAAGTACAACCAACTATTGATGCTATTACTATTAATAAAAACAAATATTTTCGTTGCATAAACTTTTGTTTTTTTTTGCGGGTTAAAGGTAGTGAAAAAGTTTTCAGTAGGCAGTGAGCAGTGGGCAGTAGGCAGTGGGCAGTAGGCAGTGGGCAGTCTTCAGTTGGCAGTAGGCAGTGGGCAGTCTTCAGTTGGCAGTATTCATTAGGCAGTTTCTGCATATGGTAGGCAAGCTCTTCAACTCACACCTCAATCAAACAAATCCAAAATCATTTTGTACTTTTGCATTTTCAATAAAACACCTATGCCTATTCAGAAAAAAGTAGCCTTTTACACCTTGGGTTGTAAGTTAAATTTTAGTGAGACATCCACCATTGCACGTGATTTTTCTCAAGAAGGTTTTTTACGTGTAGATTTTTCTGAAAAAGCAGACCTTTATGTTATCAATACGTGTAGTGTTACCGAAAATGCCGACAAACGATTTAAAACTATCGTTAAACAAGCTTTAAAAACCAATCCCGAAGCCTTTGTCGTGGCAATAGGTTGTTATGCACAGTTAAAACCCGAACAATTGGCAGATGTAAACGGGGTAGATTTGGTTTTGGGTGCCACCGAAAAGTTTAAAATTACCGAGTACATTCATTCATTGGAAAAAAAAGACAGAGGGCAAGTACATTCGTGTGATATTGAAGAAGCCAATTTTTATGTTGGTTCTTACTCATTTGGCGACCGAACCCGAGCCTTTTTAAAGGTTCAAGACGGTTGCGACTATAAATGCACCTATTGTACCATCCCACTGGCTCGTGGAATTTCGCGTAGCGATACGCTGGAAAATGTTTTGAACAATGCCAAGGAAATTTCTGAAAAAGGAATAAAAGAAATTGTTCTTACCGGCGTAAACATTGGCGATTACGGAAAAGGAGAATTTGGAAACAAAAAACACGACCATACTTTTTTTGAATTGATTCAAGCCTTAGATGGTGTAAAAGGAGTTAAACGCATACGTATTTCATCTATCGAACCCAACTTACTCAAAAATGAAGCGATTGAATTTGTAGCACAATCAAAACGTTTTGTGCCACATTTTCATATTCCGTTGCAAAGCGGAAGCAATGATTTACTAAAAAAAATGAAACGGCGGTATTTGCGTGAATTGTACCAAGACCGTGTTCAAAAAATAAAACACACGATGCCCGATGCCTGTATTGGTGTGGATGTAATTGTAGGATTTCCCGGAGAAACCGATGCGCATTTTATGGAAACCTACCATTTTTTAAATGAGTTAGACATCTCCTATTTGCATGTGTTTACCTACTCGGAAAGAGCCAATACCGAAGCGGTCGAAATGGAAAATCCTGTACCCTTGCCGGTAAGAAACAAACGCAGTAAAATGTTGCGGGTGTTATCTGTAAAAAAACGAAGAGCTTTTTACGAAAGTCAATTAGGAACTACGCGTACCGTTTTGTTTGAAAACGAAAACAAAAAAGGATATATGTACGGTTTTACCGAAAATTATGTAAAAGTAAAAACACCTTGGAATCCGGAATTAGCTAACACACTGCAAACCGTAACACTAACCAAAATAGATAAAGACGGGAACGTAAGGTTTGAGTTTGTTAACAAAGAAGTTTTGTGTTAATCTAAAAAAATGAGTTCTCCTGTATAGTATTGGGTAACATCAACCATTGGAGGTCTGTGTACTGCTATAACATCGCCTGTGCCTCTTATCTCTCCGCTTATCGCTTCAACCGGAAAGACTTTCATATAAGTAGCACTGCGTTGCAAAACCGTTAGTTTATTTATAACTAAGTTTTCTCCTTCCAATCTTGGAGCTTCATCGGTAAAAGATATAAAGGCACGGTCTGCAGTTCCGCTTAATGTAAAAATACTCAATCCGTTTGCCGAAATAGATAACCGCTCGCAATCTAATTGCAGATTAAAATCGCCACTTTTATTTGCATTATCAACGCCTGCTTCGGTGTTGCTAATAAGATCTAAATTTGCAAAAGACAGAAGTCCGTTTGATGCAATACTTCCAACCGAAGCATTACGTATAAAGGTAAGGTTAGGTGTTTCAATATATACGGTTGTTACACCGTAATCTCTAAACCAATTACACCCGCTTTTATCTTGAAGAAAAAGTGTTTGATTTTTAACTTCCAAATAGATATCTGAAAATAAATTCTCACCTGTTTCAACCGTTACTTTTTGTTGCGGAGCTTGTTTTATTACCACCGAAATAGCATCTTCTACGATAATTTTTGAAAAATTACCCACTTCAACTTCCCTGCTGATTATTGTTCCGGTTGTTTGCAAACAATCGGGTGCATCTTCGTTATTGCAAGAAAACAATACTAAGACCAAGCCTATGTAAATTAGTATATTCTTCATTAGTTAAACGTATAACCTATTCCCCATTCAATAGCTTCGGCGTTTGCCAAATGCGTTTTTAAAGATACGATTCCTATTATTTTTTCAGAAAATTTATATTCTAGTCCTATTCGTTGGTACCACCTACTTTCGTATTGGTACGGGTAATACATATAAAACCCTAAATGAGTTAGTACCCCAAAATTATGAATGTGCAACGTATGCCCTGCAAATACACCTACTCGCTTATAGTCTTCATTTCCTTTTATGCCTTTATTCGGAAAAGCGGCAGCGAGATATTGTATTTCTTTTTTTAAGAATTTTGATAAAAATAATTCCGTACCTAAAAGCACAGAGCTTTTATAATTTACT
>JALWYP010000015.1:1682-2754 GCA_026992695.1 Flavobacteriaceae bacterium | reverse complement strand
AAAGCTTCGCTTACAGTTATTACTAAGAAGAGGAAGAATAATTTTGTTTTCATAACTTGGTTTTTATAGCAAGTTACAAAATTTTTTCTGTTAGAAAATTTCCGGTAAAAGATTTTTTTTGTTTTACAACCTCTTCTGGAGTTCCTTGAGCTACAACATATCCGCCTTTTTCTCCTCCTTCGGGACCTAAATCAATAATGTAGTCGGCACATTTAATTAAATCTAAATTATGTTCAACTACCATTATAGTATGCCCGTTTTCTAAGAGCGCATAAAAGGAGTTGAGCAATTTGTTGATGTCATGAAAATGCAGTCCGGTGGTGGGTTCATCAAAAATAAAAAGTGTTTTTTCTTGCGAATTTCCTTTAATTAAAAAGGAAGCCAATTTAATGCGTTGTGCCTCACCTCCGGAGAGGGTAGAAGAGCTTTGTCCTAGCTGTACATACCCCAAACCTACATCTTGAAGCGGTTGTAATTTTTTTATAATTTTGGTTTGATTGTGTAACATAAAAAACGCAATAGCTTCATCTACTGTCATTTGCAAAACATCGTGAATGTTTTTATCCTGAAATGTAATTTCTAACAGTTCTTTTTTAAATCGTTTTCCCTTGCAAACTTCACACTCAAGATGAACATCTGCCATAAACTGCATTTCGATAGTTACTTCGCCTTCTCCTTTACAGGTATCACATCTGCCTCCATCTACATTAAACGAAAAATGCTTGGCTGCATAGGCTCTAATTTTGGCTAATTTTTGCGAGGCAAATAAGGAGCGAATGTCATCATACGCCTTACTATAAGTCACCGGATTAGAACGGCTGGAACGTCCAATAGGATTTTGGTTTATAAATTCGATATTCGAAATTTTTGATATAGCTCCGGAAATATCGGTAAACTGACCTGCCTTTTCGCCATAACCACCAATTTTTTTAAGCAATGCCGGATAAATTATTTTTTTAACCAATGTGCTTTTTCCACTTCCTGAAACACCTGTTACAGCTGTAAAACAGTTTAACGGAATGGTGATATCAATGTTTTTTAAATTATTATGGCGTGCGCCTGTTAGTTGAAT
>JALWYP010000015.1:0-1672 GCA_026992695.1 Flavobacteriaceae bacterium | reverse complement strand
TTCCGTTTGGAGTTCTTCTTTTTTCGGGTATCGAAATTTCTTTTTTTCCGTTAAGGTAATCGGCAGTTAGTGTTTCGGCATTTAGTATTTCGGTGTATGTACCGGCAGCCATAATTTCACCTCCAAAGGTTCCGGCTTCCGGACCAATATCGATGATATAATCGGCTGCTTTCATAATGTCTTCATCATGTTCAACCACAATTACGGTATTTCCTATGTCGCGTAACGACTGCAAAACCTGTATTAATTTTTGCGTATCTTTAGGATGCAAGCCGATGCTGGGTTCATCTAAAATATACATAGAACCAACCAGACTACTTCCTAAGGAAGTAGCTAAATTTATTCGTTGTGATTCGCCTCCTGATAAGGTATTGGATTTTCGGTTTAAGGTTAAATAAGATAGACCGACATTAATTAAAAATGAAAGTCTGTTCTTAATTTCTAATAAAAGTCGTTTGGCTATTTGTTGTTCGTGGTTGGTAAGTTTTAAGTTGTTAAAGAAAATAATAAGTTGGTCTAATGGTAGTTCAACCAATTCTTGTATGGATTTACCACCCACTTTTACATATTGTGCTTCGGGTCTTAGCCGTTTTCCGTTACAGGCTCTACAAATCGTTTTTCCGCGATAACGCGAAAGCATAACACGGTTTTGAATTTTATAACTTTTAGATTCCAATTCTTTGAAAAAATCGCTTAAACCGGTAAAAAAGTCATTTCCGTCCCATACCAACTGTTTTTGTTGTGGTGTAAGTTGATACCAAGGTTTGTGAACAGGGAAATCAAATTTATAGGCATGGTTTACCAATTGGTCTTTATACCAACTCATACGTTCACCCCGCCAAGCAAAAATAGCATTTTCAAAAACCGATAGTGCTGTGTTGGGAATCACCAAATCTTCGTCAATCCCTATTACATCACCGTATCCTTCACAAACAGGACACGCACCATGTGGATTATTAAAACTAAAAAGATGCACATTGGGTTCAAGAAAAGTAATGCCATCCGCTTCAAATTTATTCGAAAATTTTTCGATACTATTAGTTGTAATATTTTCGATAAAAAGTGTTCCTTTTCCTTCAAAAAAAGCAAGTGCTACCGCATCGGCAATTCGGTTTAAAAAATCTTCTTCTTTTTTAATAATTACACGGTCAACTACTAAGAATAGATTTTCTTGTAATGGTTGTATTTCTTCATTTAAAATAGTGCTTATTTTAACAATCTTATCATCTATTTTAACTCTGGAAAAACCCTGTTGTACCAATGCATTTAATTTGTTTTTAAGGGGTCTTCCTTCTTCTAAAATAATTGGAGCAAGTAATAGTAATTTTGAAGCTTCAGGTACGGTTTTTAAGTAGTTAACTACATCGGTTACGGTATCTTTTTTTACTTTTTTGCCTGAGGTGGGAGCGTAGGTTACTCCAATTCGAATGTAAAGTAATTTTAAATAGTCGTACACTTCGGTTGATGTACCAACCGTTGATCGCGGGTTTGTGGAATTTACTTTTTGCTCTATTGCAATAGCCGGAGCGATTCCTTTAATAGCATCTACTTTTGGTTTGTTTAGTCTGCCAAGAAATTGTCTGGCGTAGGATGATAAACTTTCTACGTACCTGCGTTGCCCTTCTGCATATAATGTGTCAAAAGCTAAACTTGACTTGCCACTACCCGATAA
>JALWYP010000014.1 GCA_026992695.1 Flavobacteriaceae bacterium | reverse complement strand
TCGTTCATCAGGAGCAGATGATAAAGCTCGTATTGTTCCTGCTATAAAATTCTCTTTGGAAGAAGCTTTAGAGTACATTCAAAAAGATGAATATGTTGAAGTTACTCCTAACCATCTTCGGTTACGTAAAATTTTATTAAAAGAAGTAGATAGAAAAAGAGCAAAATAAATCAATATGTTCGGATTACCTTTAGTTGAAATTGTAGGATACCTTGCAATGGCAACGTTGCTTGTTTCCTTTATGATGAAAGACGTTACCAAATTACGAATTATTAACAGCGTAGGATGTTTTTTATTTGTTATTTATGGTTTTATGCTTCACACCTCCTATCCTATTATTATAACCAATGTTTCTATAATTCTCATTAATTTTTATTACTTGTTTATTGATAAAAATAAGAAAGAAGCAATATAAAACGGGAAAACCTTCTTTTAAAGACACAAAATGATTTTGGAAATAAATGTGGCAATTCTTGTTGAATAATTAACTATTTAATTCATTGGCTAAGAAGCCATAGAACGTAGTGGTAATAAAAAATAAAATACTTATAACCAGAGAATAGCTAATAATTAAGAAAATAACCGGAACCGAAAACAAAATATATAGCAGAGGTAACAATACGCCAAACAAAACCAACAAGATAAATAAAACATAAATATACTTCATCACAGAAGTAAAACCTGTACTTGCCTTGTGATATAATTGAAATAATTGAGGTATAATATCTTTGGTTAAATAATCACCCAATTTCGACAAAAAAACTTCATTAAAAGAGGAGTCATCAAAATGTTCTCTATCTATCTCTAAAGCAAGCTTCATTACCTTTTCTTGATGTATTTCAGAAACTTGAGTTAAATCTAACATTTCTTTAAACACCGCATATTTATACCCAAAATAATATAATAATCCGGAGCCACATTTATGTTCAATCCACTTTAAAACAATGTCCTTGCTATAAACGTTAGGAAACGTAATTTTTCGAGGTAACCTTCGCTCTTTAGATCGTGTCATTAACAACGATTTTAATTCCAGGTACAATGTTTCTGTATCTCCATAGTGATTGTTCTCTTGTAAAAAATCAATTGCTAACTTTGAACGCCCCTTATAAAACTCTTTAACATCAAAATAAGACAAACCGGAAAACTCATGGTCTATATACTCTTTAAGTCCCTGCATCCAAATAGGGGATTTTAGCAGTATCTCAACAATTCGTCGCACGTTGTGCATTTTTTGAGTTACCGTTTCGAGATTATTAATTACCGAGGATTTCCTATTTTTAATCGTTAAAGTAGAAAACACTAGATACATCATTAAAAAAACAGCTAAAAAACCACTAATGGTCATAAACGTAGTAGAAATACGTTCCAACACAGCTAAAAAATCGGGATTATTTGATGTCTTATCTAATAAAACAATAGTTAACCCAATACACAAAAAACCACTTAAAACAAATGGAATAAGGGTATATAAATCCTTAAAAAGTGACTTATCTTTCATTGTGTTTCTCGAGTTTTCTTATTACTCGAAGCATTAACTATACTTTTTGGAAAAGCAAAAATAAGTTTTTTTTGCTCTATTTGTAGTAAATTACTTACATTTCGATGAAGTGTAAAATTTTGTCGGTTAAGTACTTATGTTTTATAAAAAAGTAAAGTTACCGTCTTTTTAAAACACACATACAGCCTAGTTAAGGAGTGTTAATTTAGATGGTTTTGTTGGTGCAAACTTCTTATTATTCCATCTGATAATCCAATTTTAGGCACAAAAACATCTTGAGCTCCACTCCATTTCATAGCAGAAAGATAAATTTTTAATGCCGGTTCAATTACATCTGCCCTATCCGGATTCATATTTAACTGTTCGATACGTTCTTCATACGAAAGGGATTTAATTTTTTTGTAATACGAGACTAAATAAAAGTAATTTAGGGGTTCTCCTATTTTTTTTCCACTGGCTTTATAGGTGCTGTTTATATTTCCGCCTGAACCTAACAAGCAAACTTCCTCATAGGACTTGGTAGATTCTTGTATCCATTTTTTTACTTCATTCCACACATCTTCTGTTACCAATCCGTTAAGAATTCGTACCGTCCCCAACTTAAAAGATTGGGAAGCTACTTTTGTACCTTGTGCAATAACGGTAAACTCAGTACTTCCGCCTCCTACATCAACATATAAATAGACCTTGTTATTTTTTATATAATCTCTAATATTCGTAGAAGCAATAATTGCAGCTTCTTCTTTACCATCTATTATTTTAATTGTAATTCCCGATTTTTTCTTTAGCTTTTTTGCTATTTTTTTTCCGTTTTCGGCTTCTCGCATTGCCGAAGTTGCACAAGCCATGTAAGCTTCAACTTGATGCACTTTCATTAATTTTTTAAATGCTTTTAACGCCATTTTCATGCGTTTGTAGTTTTCTTTAGAAATTTTTCCGCCTACAAAAACATCGGTTCCTAACCGAATAGGAACACGAACCAAAGATGTTTTCTTAAATTTAGGTTGTGATCCTTTTGACGATATAGCTGTAGCAATTAAAAGGCGAATGGCATTGGAGCCAATATCAATCGCAGCATATTTTTTAATAGATAACACGTATCGCTTTATTTTTTAAGTTGTTTTGGAAAAACAGTTAGTTTTGTTTCTCCATTTGTAATTTTATCCCAGTGATTTTCTTTAAACGAAATTGCTACAAATCCACACGTAGGGACATTGTCTATATACTTATTTCCTAGCATGTTTACGATAGAGGTAAAAGCATGATTGTGCCCAACCAGCATAACAACATCTTTTTCGTTATCTATAGTTTGAATAAATTTCATTACATCTTGTCCGCTAAAATCATACAGCTCTTGGTGCAAAGAAAAATGGTCTTTTTTTAACTGAAAAGCTTTCCTAAAATATTTTGCCGTAGATTTTGCGCGTGTTGCATTGCTGGAAAAAATATGCAGGGGAGCCGGTAGTTTAGTCTTAACATATTCTGAAACTAATTTTGCATCGTTTCTCCCACGTTTTTTTAACGGACGTTTATGGTCTGGTAAATCGTGCTTCCAAGAAGATTTAGCATGTCTGAGTAGGTATAAGGTTTTCATATCTTGTGTTAAGGTGCTAGTCGTTGTATTTTCCAATCTAAGCCTTCTAAAGTGTAAAGAATTCTGTCGTGTAAACGATTGGGTCTCCCCTGCCAAAATTCAATCGAAACAGGCTTTACAAGGTATCCTCCCCAGTTTTCCGGTTTGGGAATGGGTTTATTCTTAAACATTTCTTCAGCTTCTTTTAACTTATTTTCAAGTGTTTCTCTACTGTCAATTATTTGACTTTGTTGCGAAACCCAAGCACCTAATTGACTGCCTCTTGGGCGTGTACTAAAGTAATTAACCGAATCTGCTTCAGCGGTTTTTTGGGCTATTCCTTTAACAATAACTTGTCGTTCTAAGGCAGCCCAGAAAAAGGATAATGAAACTTTTGGATACGCTTCAACAGACCTGCCTTTTTCACTATCGTAATTGGTATAAAAATAAAACCCGAATTCGTCATACTTTTTTAAGAGGACGACTCTTCCTTTAGGATAACCGTCTAATCCTAGGGTTGTAAACGTCATTGCATTGGGTTCGGTTTGGGTATCGCTTTCTTTGGCTTCATAAAACCAAGTTCTAAATTGTTGCATAGGATTTGGGTCTATATCCTGCTCCAATAAAGTTCCTTTTTTATAGGTTTTTCGGTAATTATGAAGGTTTTCTTCCATACTATTAATTTGAATTGCAAGGTACTATTTTACAAGAAAAAAATTGTTTATTACAACAAAAAATTAGAAAATAAATTCCTTTCCTTCTTTTGCTAACAAGACATTCTTAAACACTTCTTGTGCCTCTTTTTCAAATTGTTTTACATCACCATAACGAGTCGAAAAATGCCCTAAAATAAGTGTTTCTACTTGGGCTTGAGATGCTATTTGTGCAGCTTGTCGTGCTGTGCTATGTTTGGTTTTTTTACATAAATGCTTGTGCGCTTCCAAAAACGTACTCTCGTGATACAGGACGGTACTGTTCTTTATTTGTGAAACAATTTCAGGATAAAACTCGGTATCACTGCAATACGCATAGGATTTGGGATGATGTGGCGGAAATGACACGCTTTCGTTTTTTATTACAACCCCTTTCTTATTTGTTACATCCATTCCTTTTTTTATATTTTGAAAATAACAAGTCTCTATTTCATGCTTTCGAGCTGCTTCAATATTAAGAATTCGTTCGCCTTCTTTTTCTTTAAATAAAAAGCCGTTGGTATAAATCCTATGATTTAAAGGAATGGTAGTTACAGTAATCTTTTCATCTTCAAAAATAAGTGCAGGTGTCGTATGTTCCAACTCGTGAAAAAGCAAAGGAAAATTGGTATAAGAATTGCCCAACTTCAATAACAATAAAACTGCTTCTTTTATGCCTTTGGGTCCGTAAATATGCAATTCGGTGTTTCTCCCCAACAACCTAAAGGTAGAAATCAATCCGGGTAAACCAAAAAAATGATCGCCATGCAAATGCGAAATAAAAATATGCTTGATACGCGCAAACTTTATTTTGTTTTTTCTCAATTGAAGCTGTGTGCCTTCTCCACAATCTATTAAAAACAATCGGTTTTGTATGTCCAACACCTGTGCAGATGGATTTGCATTAACTAAGGGTGTTCCCGAATGGCAACCTAAAATGGTAAGCTTCATATTAGTTTTTTAGATAGTACCTGTTAATAATCTCATCTACGCTTTTAATAGTTTTTTTTGTCCATTGAAAAACAATTTCTTTTTGTTCGGTTTCAGACAATTGCCAATCAATGTCTGATTTTTTGAGTTTTTCTACTAACGTTTGTAAAATAATTGCCGCCGAAACCGAAATGTTTAAACTCTCTGTAAATCCATACATTGGGATGGTTAAAAATCCATCTGCTTCTTCAATAACCGTATTGCTTAATCCTTCGCTTTCTTTCCCAAAGAAAAATGCCGCCGGTGTGCTAACATCAAAATCCTGTAATTTATTGGCTTTGTGATGAGGTGTAGTAGCAATAATTTTATATCCTTTTTCTTTTAAATGTTTAACACAATCTTTTATTTTAGAATATCTGTGTAAACTCACCCATTTTTGTGCGCCCATAGCAATTTCTTTATCAATTCGTTTACCGAGATTTTCTTCAACAATATGTAAATCTTGAATCCCGAAAACATCACAAGTGCGCATCACTGCACTGGTGTTGTGAAGTTGGTACACATCTTCGGTAACCACCGTAAAATAACGAGTACGATTTTTAACAATCTCATTAAAAAGATTTTTTCGTCTTTCGGTTAAATACGATTGGAGGTAATTAAAAAGTTGAGTGTCCAATGTTTTTTGTTAATTTTACTCGTGCAAAATACAAATTTTACTTAAATGAATATAACCGTTCTTACCGGTGCCGGAATAAGTGCAGAAAGTGGCATTAAAACTTTTAGAGATAGCAACGGTCTTTGGGAAAATCATGATATAATGGAGGTAGCCTCACCGCAAGGATGGCAAAAAAACCCCGAATTGGTTTTAGATTTTTACAACCAACGCAGAGAGCTGCTTCACCAAGTTCATCCTAATAAAGCCCATCTGGATTTGGCTCTGTTACAACAAAAACACAATGTGCAAATCATTACTCAAAATGTAGATGACCTTCATGAACGTGCCGGAAGCAGTAACGTCTTGCATCTTCACGGCGAATTATTTAAAGCCAGAAGTACCGGAAATCCAAATTATATCGTTTCTTGGAAAAAAGACTTAAATATAGGCGATACTTGCCCTGACGGTTATCAGCTTCGCCCACATATTGTATGGTTTGGTGAAGCCGTACCTATGATGGACAACGCTATAAAAATTATTGAAAACACAGACATTCTCATAATTGTGGGCACTTCTTTGCAAGTGTACCCGGCAGCCGGATTAATGCAATATGCTCCCTTTAGATCAAAATTATATTACATAGACCCTAACCCTGCCATTGAGTCTACAAAAAATATTAAGGTAATTAATGAAAAAGCTTCTACGGGTGTTAAAAAAGCAATTACCGAACTAAACTTATAAAATGCACGATACCAAAAACACGCTTATTAAAATTCTTTCTTTTCATAGAGCCAGCCGAAAAGCTCGTGAAGATGCAGCAAAATGGGTATTGCAACATCCTAAATCGATAACAAATTTACTTCAGATTTGCTTTCAAGAAAAAAAACCTCTTTCGCACAAGGCTGCTTGGGTTTTGGAAATAGTTTGTGAAAATAATTTAACGCTATTACTACCACATAAAACCTATTTTCTAACTAATACTAAAGGCTTAGAAGACGATCAATCCAACAGACCGTATTCAAAAATATGTTTTTGGCTTGTTAAAGCACATTTCAAAACACAAGATTTTTTACTTACTAAAGCAGAAAAACAACTCCTCACCGAAATTTGCTTTGACTGGTTAATAACCAACCAAAAAGTTGCCTGTGAAGTTTTTGCTATGCAATCTTTATTGTTATTGGGCAATGAATTTGAATGGATTTACCCCGAATTAAAAACTATTTTGGAACAAAACATCCCTCACAAAAGCACAGCATACAAATCAAGAGCTTTAAAATGTATTGATGCAATAAAAAATGGGTGACAAATTACTACAAATTATCTAATTGGTTGTCGGTTTTATCCTCACTAATTGTCCAAAAGAATCCTACAAAAAAGAACTGATCGGCAGCCGGACGTAACGCTCGACGATTATAAACACCGTTACTATCAGGCACATTAGCGTATTGATAGCTGTTAATATTCTTAAAATTAAACACATTATTAATCGAAAAATATAAAATCTTTTGTTGGCTAATTAAATATGCCCAATTAAAACTAACGTTGTGATAATCTTTGGTTTTTTCTTGTAAAAATCCTTCAGCATTAGGATTGGTATAACTTCTTCCGTTGGCAAATTGGTAACTAAAACCCAACTGACTTTTCCATTTGTCTATCCAATATTTTCCCACAACAGATAAATTATGTGTGTTGGCAAAAGGCGGTGTAGCTTCAACAGGATAGTTTTTATACTTTCTTTGGCTATCTAAAAACGAATAACTTACCCAATAATCTACATATTTAATACTAGTATTATCGCGCCAAAAAACATCTATTCCTTTAGCATAACCATTTCCGGAAGAAGAATACTGCGAATTAAGCAAAGGAAAAGGTGTATCGAATGTTACCAGATGATTGTACTTTTTATAATAGCCTTCCAACCGAAGCAATCTTCCGTTATCGGAATATTGGTAATTCAATAAAAAATGTTGAGCCTGTTGTGCTTGTAATGCTTCGGTAAATTTTAAAATTTCACTTTCGGGTTGTTGGTAAAAATTTCCGTAAGCAAATGAAACCTGACCGTTCTTCCCTGTTTTATATGCTGTTGAAATTCTGGGTGAAAAAGTAAATTCATTAAACAGTTTACTGTACGTTCCGCGCAATCCTATTTTTACGGCAAATTTTTTATTAAATGTTACATCGGTTTCCGAAAAAACAGCACTAAGGTTATCATCAAAACCATAGGACACCTTAATATCTTGATTAGAAAAACCTTCTGAAAAATCGGTAATAAATTGTTCTGCCCCAAACGATGTTTTTACTCTGTTACTAAAGCGTTTGCGTAATTTTACTTTTAAATGTGCAGATTTTTCGGTGTTATTAATTTCATTATCATCGCTGATAATATCATTCTTTGCCAAGGTATAACTGGCACCTGTAAAAATCTTCCAACTATCGTTTAATCTTCCGCTGTAACTGGTGTTTCCGTAAAGATTTTTGTTGTTCAGTTTAAAATAAATTCCGTTTGAGAAATTAATATCCTCTTGTGTTAAAGCAAAACGGGAAGCATCAAAAGCCACATAGCTTTTAAGCAATCCGTTTTTAAATTTGTGCCTGTAAACCGCTTCTCCCGAAGCACCTTCGTAGGGTTTCTCCCAATTATTTCTATCTGGAAACATGGCAACATACGGTGCTAAATTTATATAGGAAGCGTTAACACTTAACGAATTATTCTTCCACTTTTGCGTGTTTCCAACTCCCAGTCCCACACTCATAATCGAAATATCTGTCTTTTCCTGAACAGGCTCATCAATGGTGTTTAACAACAATACCGAAGACAGAGCCTGCCCGTATTCTGCCGAATAACCTCCGGTTGAAAATGTAATTCCGTCAAACAAAAACGGGCTGTATCGTCCGCGTGTAGGAATGTTATTAGTTGTGGGCGTGTAAGGGGTAAACACACGTATTCCGTCAATAAAAATTTGCGTTTCTCCGGCATCCCCACCACGTACAAAAAGTCGTCCGTCTTCGGCAACGGTGGTAGTTCCGGGAAGCGTTTGCAAGGCACCCACAAAATCGCCCAAAGCACTTGCTGTGGTAACCACATCTAGTGGTTTTAAAACCGAAACCTTACTATTATCACTTGCCTCAAATGAACCGGCAGAAATTACTACCGTGTCTAACGAATTTACATCATCCCGAAGCTTAATAATAAGATTATTCATTTCTGAAACATCTTTGGTTAAAAAAACCGTTTCATACGACACAAACGAAACAACCAATGTTTGTACACCGGTTACAGAAGTTTCAAAAGAGAAGCTACCGTTTTGATTGGTAGAAGCTCCGTCGTACGTGCCTTCTAAATATACATTTGCTCCTTCAATGGGAGTTCCTTTTACTTCGGTTACCACTCCCGAAACAAGGGTTTGGGCTGTCATTAAAAATGACATGAATACACTCAATAAAGTGAGTAAAATAAGTATCTGTAATTGTCTTTTTGAAACGTTCATGTGGTCTGTTTTTTTTATTTAACAAGTCAAAAGTCTTGTATAAATAATTTTCAAACCAAAAAAACTACCTCAAGTGTAAAATATAAATACCGAATTGTAAGAAACCCAAAAAACTTCTATTTTCGGAATACATTTTGCTGTTATACCAAAAGGAATTGTATTTTAGTCCAAAATAAATTGGAATATTTTTTTTCTGTATCAAGGCAAAAAACACAGTTATAGCCGTAGCTATAACGAGTATTTTTAACGAAGATATAGGTAAAAAGAAACGATTTATTGGACTAATATATAGTTGTTTTTGGTATTATTTAACTATTCACCTTTAAAATCAAACTCATGAAAACAGACACGTACACCAAAATAATC
>JALWYP010000013.1:5561-9215 GCA_026992695.1 Flavobacteriaceae bacterium | reverse complement strand
CGATTTTGAGATTGTTCCAATTTTGGTTCCTTACATGAATTTTGAAAAAATGCAGGAAATAGCCGAGCCATTGGCCAATATCATATTTAAAATAGCACAAGAAAACAAGCAAAAAAATGTATTAAATCAAAAATTGTCGTAATCTTATTAAATTGTTAAAGATGAAAATTTTTATGTTTAAAATAATGAGGTTATACCAAGTTATTGGCTACTAAATATTCGGCTATTTGTATGGCGTTAGTAGCGGCTCCTTTTCTTAGGTTATCGCTCACAATCCACATATTTAAGGTGTTTTCTTGCGATAAGTCTCTGCGTAATCTTCCTACAAACACGGCATCTTTTCCGTTTGCATAAATAGGCATGGGATACGTATTGGTATCGGGATTATCTTGCAGGGTAATTCCCGGGGTGTTGTGCAAAATTCTTCGCACTTCATTTATATCAAAATCGTTTCTAAACGCAACATTAACACTTTCGCTGTGTCCGCCGGCAGTGGGAATTCGTACAGCAGTTGCCGTTATTGAAAAAGTACGATCATCTAATATCTTTTGAGGTTCACGAGCCAATTTCATTTCTTCTTTTGTATAACCGTTTTCTTCAAAAACATCGCAATGAGGAAGTGCATTTTTAAAAATAGGATACGGATATGCCATTTCAGTTTTTATGCCTTTTATTTCGTTTTCGAGTTGTTCTACTGCCTTTTTCCCTGTTCCTGAAACCGATTGATATGTTGACACAACCACACGTTTCATTTGGTATTTAGCATGTAACGGTGCCAGTGCCAGCACCAATTGTATGGTAGAGCAATTTGGGTTGGCTATTATTTTATCGTTTTTTGTAAGAAGATGCGCATTAATTTCGGGAACAATTAGCTTTATGGATGCATCCATTCGCCAGGCAGATGAATTATCGATAACAGTTGTTCCTGCTGCTGCAAATTTTGGAGCCCATTGTAAAGATGTTGCAGCTCCTGCCGAAAAAATAGCAATGTCGGGTTTGCTTTGCAATGCTTCCTCTAAACCAATTACGGCTATTTGTTTTTCTTTAAATTGTATTATGTTACCAATCGATTTTTTAGAAGCAACTACTAGCAACTGCGTTACCGGAAAATTTCGTTCTTCTAACACTTTTAACAATACATCCCCTACCATTCCGGTGGCTCCTACAATTGCTAATTTCATATTTTTTATTTTTGAAGCTGAAAATAAGAATCGTGCAGATTCGATTTTCAATTTAAATTACTGCAAAAATAATGCATTTATTTTTAGAATTTGTTAAAAAAAAACCACCCTTTTCCGGGTGGCTTAAATTAAATAATTAGTAGTGTAACGTTTTGTGAAATACACTTACTTTTTAAGCAGGTCTCTTATTTCTGCCAATAATTCTTCTTGTGTAGGTCCTGCCGGTTCTGCAGGAGCTTCTTCTTTTTTCTTTTTAGTTTTGTTATAGGCTTTTACAATTAAAAACATCACAAATCCTACAATAAGTAAATTTACAATAGAATTTATCCACTTACCATACATAATGGCGTTTTCGGGTTTTGTGATTTTTCCGTCTGCTCCGCTAACAGCTTCGTCTAATACAATTTTCATGTCGGCAAAATCCAACCCTCCGGCAAAATGACCTACTACCGGCATTACAATATCGGAAACAAATCCGTTTACAACTAGACCAATGGCACCAGCCATAATTACAGCAATGGCAAAATCAACCACATTACCGGTCATGATAAATTCTTTAAATTCTTTAAGCATAATTAATAGTTTTTAGTGTTAATGAAGCCCAAGTTAGCAAAAAAAGCAATTAGATAAAAAAAAATTAAGATTTTTCGATAAAAACCCGTTTAATACGAGGTGAAATACTAGTGATTAGTTCGTAAGAAATTGATTGTACTTTTTCTGAAAGTGTTTCGGCAGTAGGATTTTTTCCAAACAAAAGAACTTCGTCTCCTTCCTTACATGACAAATGTGTTGTATTTACCATTATAATATCCATACATACATTCCCCACAATTGGTGCTTTTTTTCCATTAATGGTTACCCATCCATTTCCGTTACCATAAGTACGATTTATACCATCGGCGTGACCAACGGGAATAACAGCAATCTTTTCACTCTCACTTTTACATATATACGCTCTGTTGTACCCTACGCTATCGCCTTTTGAAATAGTATGAATTTGAGAAACTACCGATTTTAAACTTGCTATGGGACAAAAGTTTTTTTGAAAAGATGGAATATTGCTAAAGCCATACAATCCTATTCCGCTTCTTACCATGTCGTAATGGGCTTCGGGATAATTTAATATTCCCGATGTATTGCATAAATGAAATAGAGGCTTAACTTGAAATGTTTCTTTTACTTTTTCAATAATTGAATTAAATCTTTTAATTTGTTGTAATGTGAATTTTTTTTCGTCTAAATCTTCACTTGCAGCAAGATGTGAAAAAACAGAAATAGGTTGCACATTGGATGTTTTGTTTAAAATTTCTGAAACTGCGAAAACATCTTCCTCAACAAACCCCAATCTATTAAGACCGGTATTAAATTTTATATGAACGGGATAGTTTACGGTATTTTTTTTAGAAGTTAATTTTAAAAAATAACGTAGGGTCGCAAAGCTATATAAATTAGGTTCTAAAGAATAATCAATGCATTTATCTATGTTTTCAATTTGCGGATGCAATACCAAGATGGGCGCTTTAATCCCGTTTTCACGAAGTATAATTCCTTCATCTGTATAGGCTACGGCAAGATAATCTGCTCCTAACTTTTCTAGTTTTTTTGCTATTTTAATTGCATCGCTCCCGTAAGCATTTGCTTTTACAACGGCAAGAAAACGTGTTTTTGATTGAAGGCGTGATTTGAGATATTGGAAATTTTGTGCCAAAGCATTCAGATTAATTTCCAATACGGTTTGGTGATAAGTAGCCATTGCTATGCTTGCTTTTTAGACGGAATTTCTTCGGGGTCTTTCACATCCATTTTCTTTACCTTTTCTTTCATCATCGCTTTGTAGTAAGCGGCTCTGCTTAAAGGCTCGTATTCGTCTGTTTCGCCTAAAAGCACCAAATCTTCACTTTTAGCTTTTCGGTAACTATAATGAGCTAAATTTCCGGTTCGGGTACAAACGGCATGCACTTTGGTAACATACTCGGCAGTTGCCATAAGTGCAGGCATAGGACCAAACGGATTGCCTTTAAAATCCATATCCAATCCTGCAACAATAACGCGAATTCCCTTGTTTGCAAGGTCGTTGCATACTTTTACAATTTCTTCATCAAAAAATTGAGCTTCGTCTATTCCTACCACATCGCATCCATCTGCTAATAACGGAATGTTTGCCGCCGCCGGAACCGGTGTAGAATGTATTGCATTGCTATCGTGAGAAACTACTTTGTCTTCGTCATAACGAACATCAATTTCGGGTTTAAAAATCTCTACCTTTTGTTTAGCAAACTGTGCTCGTTTAAGCCTTCGAATGAGTTCTTCTGTTTTACCCGAAAACATAGAGCCACATATTACCTCTATCCATCCAAATTGTTCTTCTTGGTTAACCGTATTTTCGAGAAACATAGACTAAAATTGTGGTTTTTTCGTTTATAACTTAAGATGCGTAAATTTATAAAAACAATTTGGTTAAACAGGCTAATTG
>JALWYP010000013.1:0-5551 GCA_026992695.1 Flavobacteriaceae bacterium | reverse complement strand
TAATTTATTTAAAAAACACTTATACCCGAAAAAAAATAAAAAAATCCACTACCTTTAAACCCAACTTAGCATTTATTATAAAAACATCCCAAACAAAAGCTTTGCCATATGAAAAAGAAAATTTTATCTGAGGTGAAATCAATAGCTGAACTGCTACTTGTAGAGGACTTTACTCAAGATACTACTATTTTAAAAGAAAAAATAGGTTATTTATACGAAAAACTTTCTGTACTGGATTATCTGGAAAAAAGTATTTCGGATACTTCAAATACCGAAAAAGAAATTTTAAACGATCAATCATTAGACTCAAAAAGTTATCGAGAAAAAAATTGGTTTTCAGAACCCAAACCAGTACCTCCATCTACTTTTAACGAGAAAGAACTTGCCGAACCTATGATTGAAAAAATAAAAGATTTAGTAGCCGAAATTCCCGAAGATTCTCAAAAAATAGAAGCACTGCTTGAACAAGTGTTACCAAAGCAACAAAACGTTAAAAATGACTTAGAAGAGTTTGCCACAACGTACCAGGATATGCCGGTTTTTGAAAGAAAACAAACCGCTGCTCAAGTATCCGAAAAGCCTGCCAATGGAAATAATAGAGAGCTTAAGCCTAAATCATTAAACGATAGCTTAGGAAAAGAAATTATTATTGGATTAAATGACAGATTGGCTTTTATTCAGCATCTTTTTAATGGTAACGCTGAAGACTACACTAGGGTTTTATCACAAATAAATACATTGAGTTCGTTAGACGAGGTCGCGTATTTTATAAAGGTAAAAGTAAAACCCGATTACAATTATTGGCTAAACAAAGACGAGTATGCTGCTCGCTTTATGGCTCTCATCGAACGTAAATTTGTATAAAAATGGGGAAACTGTATTTAGTTCCCACCCCAATTGGTAATTTAAAAGACATTACTTTTAGAGCCATTGAGGTTTTAAAAGAAGTAGATTACATCTTGGCTGAAGATACTCGTACCAGTGGAAAACTACTTAAACAGTATCAAATTACTACTCCGATGCTCTCACATCATATGCACAATGAGCACAAAACGGTTAAAACATTAGTTGACAGGATATTTGGCAACGAGTCTTTTGCTTTAATTAGCGATGCCGGAACACCTGCTATTAGCGATCCGGGATTTTTACTCACCAGAGCTTGTATTGAAGCCGGGATAGAAGTAGATTGCTTGCCCGGTGCTACCGCTTTTGTACCCGCACTTGTAAATAGCGGATTACCAAATGACCGCTTTATTTTTGAAGGATTTTTACCGGTAAAAAAAGGAAGGCAGAGCCGTTTAAAACTACTTTCGGAAGAAACGCGTACAATGGTTTTTTATGAATCGCCTCACAAATTATTAAAAACCCTTTCGCACTTTATAGATTATTTTGGCGCAGATAGAAAAGCTTCGGTTTCTAGAGAAATAAGCAAACTTCACGAAGAAACAGTACGCGGTTCTATACTTGAAATTTTAAATCATTTTACCAAAAAACCGCCAAAAGGCGAACTTGTAATTGTTGTTGAAGGAAAACGATAATTCAATATATTGTTTTTTGTTTAAAACGTTTTATCCATGCTTCCCTTTACTCCAACCGTGTTTTTCTAAATACTTTTCGCCACTTTCTACTGCTCCTTCTTCAATAGACGTTCCCATTGAGTCGTTCCAGCGGTTTAGATATCCAAAAAGAGAAATCACACCAAGCATTTCTACAATTTCTCCTTCATTCCAATATTTATAAAGGCGTTTTTTTATGTTTTCATCAACCACATTGGGAATTTGAGATGCAGCCAACGAAAAATCAAGTGCAGCACGTTCGGCTTCAGAAAAAGCTGGATGCGTAGGATATTCCCAAATATTATCTAATTTCTCTTGCTCGGCACCATATCTTTCGGCAGCTCTAATGGCGTGAGCCTGGCAATACCTACATCCGGTTGTATTACTACTTACCCAAGCAATCATTCGTTTTAAAGCAGAAGTTACCCTACCTTGGTTTTCCATAACCGCTTTATTAAGGTTAATAAATGCTTTACTTATTTCGGGACGGTGTTGCATAGTAAGTACACTATTAGGACAAAAACCGAGTGTTTCGTTAAAAAATGTAGCTAATTGCTTGGTTTCCGGACTATGATTTGGAGATAAAGGGTTTACTAAAGGCATTATTTTAATTTTTAAATGCCTAAAATACGAAACAATTGTTACATAAGAAATATACTTATTTTAATAACTTTGCCTAAACTTAAAAAAAGATAAAAATGTCTCATAAAGTAACTACTGTTTGGAAAGAAAATATGCTACTAGAATCAGATAATCCCAGTGGGCATACAGTTTTATTAGAAACCACTCCGGATTTTGGTGGAACCGGAAAGGGGTTAAGCCCAAAAGCACTTATGTTATCATCCCTTTCAGGGTGTACCGCATTAGATGTCCTTTCTTTACTCAAGAAAATGCGCGTAACCATAGATAGTTTTAAAGTTGAAGTGACCGCCGAGATGACCAAAGAACATCCTAAATACTACAATAAAGTATCGGTAGATTATTATTTTACCGGAAAAGAGCTTAAAAAAGATAAAATTGAAAAAGCTGTAAATCTTTCAGAAGAAAGATATTGCGGTGTTTTTGAAATGTTTAGGAAGTTTGCAGAAGTACGTACAAAAATTTATTATAGTGAAGCTTAAATGCATTTTACAATAAATGAAAAAGCCCGTTGAATAAAAATCAACAGGCTTTTTTTAAATTATCTAGTAACTAAATTATTTCACAATAATTTTTGCTGTTTTATATGTGTTTGAAGACTGATCTCCCATTTTAATAAAATAAACTCCAGCATTGGCATAAGACATGTCTAAGTGATAGTTAAAACTATCACCTTCTTTTCTTAAATTATTAAATGCTAATGTTTGTCCTAGTACATTATATACAGCTATAGAAGCCGTTCCATCAAAACTAGTTTTTAAAGAAATATCAAACTGGTTATTAGGTAAAGTTACAACAGTAAACTCCGCATTTAATATACTAACATCTTCAATACCTAATTGTCCTATATTAACGGTGTAATCTTGTGTTTCTCCAAAGGCATAATCGGAGCAAGGATTTAAAACATCGCCAGATGCAGAGGTATCCATAGCTTTCGCTCTCAATCTATGAGATCCTACAGCAGCAGAAGCTGGAATAGAAAGAGTAAAATCTTGTAGTGCATTTGCTACGGTAAAGAATTCTCCCTCAATTAATCTTTCAGAGACTTCAAATGTTCCACTATCATCAAAATCAATCCAAACAGAAAGTGCTTCAACACCGGTTCCGGCAGTCCAGTTCATTTGGGCTTGTAAGGTATAATCGGTACCTTGTGTTAAATCGGTAGACATAGCTGTTCTATCTGCATATCCTTGAGGACTTCCAGCAGGCTCTGTATTACAACCGTTTCCTCCATCATCTGCATCAATCGTATTAAGTATAAACTTTTTAATACCATCTATGTTACATCCGGAAGTTGCAGTTGGCATACAGTAACCACCAACTCCAGTTACAACAGTTTTTGTAAATTCATCATTACCTGTATTTGTATCTCCAGCAAGGTTTGTTTTTGCAACAATAGTATGGCTTCCAGCAGCAGATAAATCTGCAGTTGCCGAAAAGGTATAAGAAACCGTTGTACCAGCAGTTATTGTACCGCCGTAATTTTCTACAACAGGTCCCCCACCGTCAACAATGTATTGTACAGGTGGATTTGTAATATCATTACTACCAAAGTTTCTTATATCTATGGTAATGCTCTCTGTAGCTGTTAAAGGACCAGATACGGGAGCAGTAATATTTGTTACTCCAATATCGTCCGGTCCTGGAGGTGTTAATTGAAAAACCCCTACAACACCTTTTCTTCCACTGTTATAATATTCATTAATAAACCAAAAAGTAGTATTATCAGATGGGTCAATTTCCAACTTATTATAGTCTCCATACCGAGTACTAGGTATATTTCCATTTCCGGCAGCAATTAGCTCTTCCGCAATAGTCATTGTTCCGGCTGGGTCTCCATCAAATCTACCGGTATAATAAGAACTGATTCTTTTACTAGTTGGATTAGGAGTTGAAGGACCTGCCATAGCCGTATAACCTAAACCAATGTTCCCATTGGCATCAATATCCATACTTCCATGCCATGCGTGTTTACCATCTGGGGCAGTATAGGTTCCTTCTTGAAATACAGACCAAGGTTGGTTGTCTCCACTTTGACGAATTTCAAACCAACGAATTCCAGCAAGTTCTCCACTTGTTGCATCAGTATCTACTACAAAATCAAACACAGCAGAATTGTGACCTGCAAATTTTTTAAATTTTGCCTGATTCATTATAGTTGCTTGTAAAGCATCTACAGCAGAACCTCCACCAGGTTGCGTAAGGTTAGAGAAACTTCCACCATCAAAAACACCAATAAATGGTGCAGTTGGTAATTGTGTTGCGGCAGACATGCTACCTGTTCCTGCACCCCAATCTACATCTAGTGTCCAAAGTTTTACGTGATCGGTAGCTACTCCTGCCCAAGCATCATCTTGCATATATACAATGGTTGCTCCACCAGCTGCTGGCATATTACCATCGGTAACACTTAATACTTGCGGACTGTAAAAACCACTGGTAACAATTCCGGGAAGATTAAAGCCCATTATTTGAGCAGTAGCGTCTCCCAATAACATTTTGTCTCTTTCTAATGCCCATACTTTATTTGACGATCCCGTATTATCTGTCATGTAATACCCATCACTCCAAATAGATAATTTTTGATAATCACTGATAGAAGCAATGTTATAGTGATACCATCCGGCACTTGTAGGGTCAGGTCCGTCAGAAACTGCTACTTGCGCTCCAGAACCTAAAAAGGTTAAAACCCAGCGGTCTGCAGCATCATCATATGAAACTGTTAAATCGCAACAACCTCCACTTTGGAAAATAGTTGGATTGGGTGCAAAGGGACCCATTAAAACGTTACCGGACTTATCGTAAATTACAATAGCGGTGTTATACGTTACAATTACATGGTTGGGGCCAATTGCCATTGAAGGATCAGTAGGTTGCGAATTGGATGTATATGCATCAAAAACCAAAGAAGGTGGGGCAACTCGTACACTTTGTTCGGCTTCATTTTGGTTTAAAACATAATAGTCATCAGTAGTTTGTTTGTCTTTACCAATTATTACAGGATTTCCTAAAGATCTTTTGTCTCCTGCTTCTCTAGGTGTGTTATCGGGTGCAGGTAATTTACCGTCGGGATATCTAGACAAAATAGACGGCACATAGGTCATAGAGGTTACGGTTCCAACATAGTTAGGTCCTGTAGGAACATTTGGCATTACTTCTTGAGCAAAACCTACCGAGGTAAATGCTAAAAAGAGACTTGCCAATAAATAATTTTTTAGTTTCATTAGTTTAAGTTTAAGGTTAATAACAATTTTTTGAAACCCAAAAATACTATCTTAAAACGAAATATCAATATTTTTCTTTAATAATTTGTTGATTTTACATATTATTCACTTAAAAAATAGTAGGTTTTTAGT
>JALWYP010000012.1 GCA_026992695.1 Flavobacteriaceae bacterium | reverse complement strand
TGGTTCGGGTTTTTTTGATAGCTTATCCGGGTTGATTTTCTTTTTATTAATCGGAAAATTTTTTCAGCAACGAACCTATTCCTTTTTGTCTTTTGAAAGAGATTATAAATCGTATTTTCCTATTGCTGTAACCCGAATAAAAAGAGATAATGCTACTAAAGTTGAAGAAACCGTTCAAGTGTACGACATTAAAAAAGGAGATAGGATTTTAATTAGAAACCAAGAATTAATACCTGTTGACGGGATTTTAATTAGCGGTCATGCAGAAATAGATTACAGTTTTGTAACCGGTGAGTCAAAACCGGTAGAAAAGCAATCTGGCGACAAACTTTTTGCCGGCGGAAAACAAATTGGAGGATTACTGGAAATTGAAGCAGTACAAACCGTTGAGCAAAGCTATCTTACGCAACTTTGGAGTAATGATGCCTTTTTAAAAGATAAAGAATCTTCATTTCAAACCCTAACCGACAAAATTAGCCAACGATTTACCATTGCAGTTTTAAGTATAGCAGCCATTTCAACTATTTTTTGGTTGGTTGTAGATGCTAGCAAATCGTTAAATGTGTTTACGGCGGTTTTAATTATTGCCTGTCCGTGTGCTTTGGCTTTGGCTGCTCCATTTACTTTAGGAAATATGCTTCGTATTTTTGGAAAGAAAAAATTTTATTTAAAAAATGCAAGTGTTATCGAGCGATTAGCAAAATCTTCAATACTAATTTTTGACAAAACCGGAACGATTACAACAAATGTTTCTCAACAAATCACCTATTTTGGCGAACCTTTATTGCCTAATGAGCAACAACTTTTAATAACTTCGTTAAGAAGCTCAAACCATCCGTTAAGTAGGCAGTTGTATAACAATCTAAAAAATCTAGAAGAACTTCGGCTAGACAGTTTTTTAGAAACTTCAGGAAAAGGTATAGAGGCTTGCTATAAAAATACGTGTTTAAAATTGGGTTCAGAGCGTTTTGTAAAAGGCACAACTACTGAAAATAAACAGCAAACAACAGTACACATTAGTATTAATGACGTGTATAAAGGGTATTATGTTTTTTATAACCAATACCGTGAATCAATTCAAGATGTTTTTAATCAATTAGCAAAACATTATAAATTAATTGTTTTATCAGGAGATAACGAAGGAGAAAAAAACCGTTTAAGAAAGCTTTTGCTTAGTAACGTATCATTGCACTTTAATCAGTCGCCCCAAGATAAATTAGATTTTGTACAAAAATTACAAAACAAAGGAGGTAAAGTTGTAATGATAGGAGATGGGTTAAACGATGCAGGGGCTTTAATGCAAAGCGATGTAGGTTTAGTAGTGTCTGAAGACATTAATGTATTTTCTCCTGCAAGCGATGGTATCATAGATGCTTCAGTTTTTAATTTGCTGCCACGTTTTTTTAAACTTTCTAGTAAAGCGGTTAAAATTATAAAATGGAGTTTTGTTTTTTCGTTTCTTTACAATGTTACCGGATTATATTTTGCGGTTACAGGACAATTAGCACCGGTAATTGCTGCTATTTTGATGCCGTTAAGTTCTATAAGTGTGGTAGTGTTTACCACTGTTGCAACAAACGCAATTGCAAAAAAGATTCGGTAAAATAAAAAAGATGATAAATATCATTTTTTGTACCTTGTGAGAAATTTACATTTGTAAAAAGTATTCAGTTAGGTATGAGTATTATTTATTTATTACTTTCAGTAAGCGTGGTTGTTGCAGTTGGGTTTTTTATAGCCTTTATTGTTTCGGTAAAAAAGGGGCAGTATGATGATGTTTACACGCCATCTGTTCGCATGCTTTTTGAAGACGAACTTGTAGAAACTCAAGATTCCAGTATAACCAATTCAGAAAAATTAGACTAATTATGGAGGTACAACAATTTTATTACGATAATAAAATCGTTAAGAAGTTTATCTATGCCACAATATTATGGGGTGTAGTAGGAATGACCGTAGGGCTTATTTTGGCATTTATGTTTTTATTTCCCAATATGACGGACGGTATTTCTTGGTTAAGTTTTGGACGTTTGCGTCCATTACATACCAATGCGGTAATATTTGCTTTTGTAGGGAATGCCATCTTTGCAGGGGTTTATTATTCTACCCAGCGATTGCTTAAAGCAAGAATGTTTAGCGATTTTTTAAGCAATTTTAATTTTTGGGGTTGGCAACTTATTATCGTAGCTGCCGCCATTACCCTTCCGTTAGGGTTTACAACTACAAAAGAATACGCCGAACTAGAATGGCCTATCGATATTGCCATTGCATTGGTTTGGGTAGCTTTTGGAGTAAACCTTATAGGTACTATGATAAAAAGAAGACAACGTCATTTGTACGTTGCAATTTGGTTTTACATTGCCACATTTGTAACCGTAGCGGTTTTGCACATTATTAATAGTATGGAGATGCCTGTTAGTTTCTTAAAAAGCTACTCTGCTTATGCAGGTGTACAGGACGCATTGGTACAATGGTGGTATGGGCATAATGCCGTTGCCTTTTTCTTAACAACACCGTTTTTAGGATTAATGTATTATTTTGTTCCAAAAGCCGCAAATAGACCTATTTATTCATATAGGTTATCTATTGTTCACTTTTGGTCATTAATATTTATTTACATTTGGGCAGGACCTCACCACTTGTTATATTCAGCTTTACCAGATTGGGCACAAAACTTAGGGGTAGCCTTTTCAGTTATGTTAATTGCTCCTTCTTGGGGTGGTATGATTAATGGTTTGCTTACATTAAGAGGTGCTTGGGATAAAGTACGAGTAGATCCTATTTTAAAATTTATGGTGGTGGCTATAACCGGATACGGTATGGCAACTTTTGAAGGACCAATGCTTTCGTTAAAAAATGTAAATGCAATCGCACACTTTACCGATTGGATTATCGCACACGTTCACGTAGGAGCTCTTGCTTGGAATGGATTTTTAACCTTTGGAATGATTTATTGGCTGGTACCTCGCTTGTTTAAAACCAAACTGTGGTCTGTAGCTTTAGCAAATGTCCATTTTTGGGTTGGCACCTTAGGTATTATCATGTACACATTACCATTGTATGTTGCAGGTTTTGTACAAGCATCTATGTGGAAACAATTTAATCCTGATGGTACTTTGGTTTATGGTAATTTCTTAGAAACTGTAGACCAAATTATACCTATGTATGCGATGCGTGCAATTGGAGGGTCATTATATATTATAGGAATGTTTATTTTACTCTATAATATTATTTTAACTGTAAGAAGCGGTAGCAAAGTAACCGACGAACTTGCAGAAGCACCTGCTTTAGCCAAAGTAACAAAACACAGAACAGGAAGAGAAGGATACCATACTTGGTTAGAAAGAAAGCCGGTTAGGTTTACTATCTACTCTACTATTGCAATTTTAATAGGAGGTATGGTACAAATTATCCCGTCTTTAATTGTAGACGACTACATTCCTCAAATATCAAGCGTAAAACCATACACGCCATTAGAACTTGAAGGAAGAGACATCTACATAAGAGAAGGTTGTGTTTCTTGTCATTCACAAATGATTCGTCCTTTTAGAAGTGAAGTAGCACGGTATGGAGAGTATTCAAAAGCCGGAGAATATGTTTATGACCACCCGTTTTTATGGGGAAGTAAAAGAACCGGACCCGATTTACACCGAATAGGTGGAAAATATTCAGATAACTGGCACTTTAACCATATGTATGACCCTCAGAGTACTTCAGATGGATCTATAATGCCACGTTATACTTGGTTGTTTGATAATAAAATGCACGATCGATCTTTGATTCAGAAAAAAATGGAAGTGATGGCAAGTTTAGGCGTGCCTTATTCTGAAGAAGAAATTGCAAATGCTGAAGAATCTATGGAAGAACAAGCCAAACAAATAGAAAAAAACTTGTATAACGACCCCGATTTTGCCAGTAATTATGAAGAGAATAAAAAAATGGCGGAAGAAAACGGAGAAGAATTTGTTCCTATGAAAGATAGAGAAATAGTAGCACTAATTGCATACTTGCAAAGACTGGGTACCGATATTAAAGTTAAATCGGATGAAATATCCAAAAACTAAAAAGATAAAAACCAATGTTAAAATTTGTAAAAGGAAATTTGGAAAATATTGATGGAGTAGAAATATATCCTATCATCTCGTTACTTATATTCTTCACCTTTTTTGTATTTCTTTTTTGGTGGGTAGTATCAGCAAAAAAAGAGTATATAGACGAGGTTAGTAATATTCCTTTAGAAAAAGACGAAAACGACCAAAACGACAACCAATTATTATGAAAACAACATCATCTTATTTACGAGTATTATTATTTGTTATAGTTGCCTTTGTTTTATTTGAAGTAACTATTGATTCGGGAGACCAATGGGCATTTCAAAAATATCCTATTATATGGGCTGTATTAGGAGTGTTAACGCTTTTTGCTGTAGCTATTGAAATTGCTGTTGAAGCAATGCGAAGTATTTTATTTAGATCACTCAAAGCCGAATCTAAAGAACGGTTTCTTCAACTACAAAGCGAAGCAAAGCAAAACAATTGGTTTAACAAAACCTACCAAAAATTGGTAGGAAAAAGCAAGCCTATTGAAGAAGAATCAGAAATTATCTTAGATCATAACTATGACGGAATTAGAGAGTTAGACAATCAATTACCGCCTTGGTGGGTGTACATGTTTTATTTAACCATTATTTTTGCGGGAGTCTATTTAACTCGCTACGAAATTTTAGGAGCCGATGACACCCATACCGAGTATGAAAAAGAAGTTGCTCAAGCCGAAAAAGAAATTGCAGAATGGAAAAAAACAGCAAAAGATTTAGTAGATGTTAACACCGTTACACTTCTTACAGATAAAGAAGATTTAGATAAAGGAAAAGCAATTTTTACAACTAACTGTGTAGCTTGTCACAAAGCAGATGGAGGTGGAGGTATTGGTCCTAACTTGACCGACGAATATTGGATATTGGGCGGTGGTATAAAAAATGTTTTTCATACTATTTCTGAAGGCGGACGAGATGGAAAAGGTATGGTTGCCTGGAAAGGAGATTTAAAACCATTAGAAATACAGGAAGTGGCAAGTTATGTTTTAAGTTTGCAAGGAACCACACCGGCAAATCCAAAAGAACCACAAGGTGAAATCTGGAAAGAAGAAAACTAACTTAGATAACAAACATTAAAATAATAGTTGTTTTTAGAGACTAACCTAACCAACCACAGTGTTTAATCTAAAAATAAAATAAAAACTATTTTGAAGCCCGAAGAAAACGAACAATTTAGAGATTCCATATCAACCATCACTAAAGAAGGGAAAAGGGCTTGGATATACCCTAAAAAACCGAAAGGAAAGTTTTACAATTATCGTAAAATAGTAAGTTATGTATTACTTACTTTCTTTTTAGTCGCTCCTTTCATTAAGATTAACGGAAACCAATTTTTAATGTTTAACGTTCTCGAAAGACGTTTTAATATTTTTGGAGCTCCGTTTTGGCCACAAGATTTTCACATTTTTGTGATAATGATGATTATTGGGGTCGTGTTTATAGTGTTTTTCACCGTTGCATTTGGTAGAATTTTTTGCGGTTGGATGTGTCCTCAAACCATATTTTTGGAAATGGTTTTTAGACGAATTGAATATTGGATAGAAGGAGATAGAGGAAAACAAATAAAACTGGATAAACAACCTTGGAATGCAGAAAAAATTAGGAAAAAAGGACTAAAATGGTTTGTCTTTTTTGTTATTTCTTTTTTAATCGCAAATATCTTTTTGGCTTATTTAATAGGTAGCGATAGACTTATTCAGTATATTAAAGATGGACCAACCAGTCATACAGGAACACTTATTTCATTATTAATATTTACCAGTGTATTTTATTTTGTATTTGCATGGTTTAGAGAACAGGTATGTATTATAGCGTGTCCTTACGGAAGATTACAAGGCGTACTTTTAGACAACAAATCTATAATTGTAGCATATGACCATAAAAGAGGCGAGAGAGAATTAGGACGATCTAAATTTAGGAAGAATGAAAATAGGTCAGAACTAGGAAAAGGAGATTGTATAGATTGTAAGCAATGCGTGGTAGTATGCCCAACAGGTATTGATATAAGAAACGGAACACAACTAGAATGTGTAAATTGTACTGCCTGTATTGATGCTTGTGATTCTATAATGGAAAATGTAAAACTACCAAAAGGATTAATACGCTATGCAAGCGAAGAAAATATAGAAAAAGGAAAAAAGTTTACTTTTTCTCCCCGTTTAAAAGGATACACGGCTGTATTGGTAATTTTAATTGGTGTATTAATTGGGATGTTATTTTTGCGTAATGATATAGAAGCAGATGTTCTACGATTACCGGGGCAACTTTACGAACACAAGGAAGGAGACATTATTAGTAATGTATTTACCTACAAACTCGTTAATAAAACGACTAAAGCTATAAAAGACATTCACTTTAAGCTATTATCTCATAAAGGAACCATTAAAGTAGTAAGTCACACCACGTTTGAAGTTCCTAAAGAAGGTCTTGCAGAAGGCACTTTGTTTATAGAAATTCACAAAAGAGATTTAAAAAAGGATAAAGAAAAACTTAGAATAGGAGTGTATAGTAACGACCAACTAATAGAAACCACATCCACTACTTTTTTAGCACCTAGAAAATTTAATTAAATTAACCTATTATGAAAATAAATTGGGGTACCGGAATTGTAATAGCTATTGTAGCCTTTATGTCATTTATACTTGTTATGGTTATTATGATGAGTACCAATAAAAAATTTAATCATGATTTGGTTACACCCAATTATTATCAAAAAGAATTAGCTTATCAAGAAGAAATTGATGCAGAAAAAAATGCAAATGCAATGACTTCAAGAATTAAAGCAGAACATACACCTGAAGGAATTGTTTTAACTTTTCCTGAAGAGATGCACAATACCAATATAGAAGGCAATGTGTTCCTATACAGACCATCTAACAAGAAGCTGGATTTTAGCTTACCTTTAGTTTTATCCAACGCACAAATGCTCATACCTGAAAATCGCTTGTTAGATGGTCGATGGAACATTACCGTTAGTTGGAAACAAAACGGTAAAAAGTATATGTTTAAGGATCAAATTTTCTACTAAATATGTTTTGGTCTGCCCTTGTATTTGGATTAATGGGTAGTTTTCATTGTATAGGAATGTGTGGTCCCATTGCTTTTATGCTTCCGGTCGATCGCAATAGTACATTAAAAAAAAATCTTCAAATAGGATTGTATCATCTGGGAAGAATTTTATCCTATAGTATTATTGGATTACTTTTCGGCTTTTTAGGCAAAGGTTTTTATCTGTTTGGTTTTCAACAACAGTTGTCTATAATTATTGGTTTGCTAATGATATTAATTGCATTTATTCCATATAGAACAGTAGCAAAATATAATTTCTCAAAACCTTTATTTCATATAATATCAAAAGTAAAATCGGGTTTGGGAAAAGCCTTAAAAAAGAAAACACCAGACACCTTTTTAACCATCGGTTTTTTAAACGGTTTTTTACCCTGCGGATTGGTTTATATGGCAGTTTTTGGTGCGTTATCTACCGGAAATTCTTGGCAAGGAGCTTTGTACATGGCAATTTTTGGCTTGGGAACCATACCATTAATGACAACAGCAATTTATTTAGGTAATTTTTTAAAAGGAAAAGTTCGCAGTTATATTACCAGAACAATACCTTATGTAGTTGCTCTAATGGGTTTGTTGTTTGTTCTTAGAGGATTGGGACTGGGAATACCGTACCTTTCACCTCCAAAAATGACGCAACAAGTAGATGCTTCTTATAATTGCAGCAAACCGGTTAAATAGTCATTGAAAAGAGTTGTGTGTCGGGTTTGTTTTGTTGTAATTTTAGATCAAAAGCCATACAAATGTTTCTAACAAATGGTCTTCCTTTTTCGGTTACTTTTAAATGATGCGGATATAAAACAACCAACCCGTCTTGTTGCATTTCCTCTAGCCGAGATAACACAACCGAAATATCTTTAATGTAGGTTTCTTTGGTATTCCAGAAAGTTTCCATTTTGCACATAATGTTTAAAATATGCCTTCTAATAACCAAATCTTCTTGGTTTAAGATATGTCCTCTGTATATAGGAAAAACATCATCTTCAACTAAATCTTGATATTCTTCAAGCCCTTTTACATTTTGTCCAAAGGCATACCAACTATCACCTATAGCAGAAACCCCTAGACCTATCATTAATTGTGTTTTAGAATGGGTGTAACCCATAAAATTGCGGTGTAAATTACCTGTTTTCATCGCTTGGTATAATGAATCGGTTGGCAAAGCAAAATGATCCATGCCAATTTCTACATAACCCAACTTTTGTAATAAAGATTTTCCGGTTTCGTATTGTTCTCTTTTTTCTTGAGGCGAGGGTAAATCTTCACGTTTAAAACCACGTTGTCCGTTTCCTTTTATCCAAGGTACGTGTGCATAACTGTAAAAAGCAATTCGGTCGGGGAGTAACTCTTTTGTTTTAGAAATGGTGTTAATAATATCTTGTGTAGTTTGAAACGGTAATCCGAAAATTAAATCATGTCCTACCGAGTTAAACCCTGCTTCTCCTGCCCACTGTGTTACATTTTTTACATTTTCAAAAGGTTGAATTCGGTGAATGGCTTTTTGAACCGTTTCATTATAATCTTGCACACCAAAACTCACTCGTTTAAAACCTAATTTAGAGAGTGTTTGTAAATGTTCTTTCGTGGTATTGTTGGGGTGCCCTTCAAAACTTAATGCTATGTCCGGCGAAGCAGATGCGTGATGAAATAATTCTGTAATGAGTAGTTTTAAATTTTCAGACGAAAAAAAAGTTGGTGTTCCGCCTCCCAAATGTATTTCTTTAATAATGGGTTTACTAGTAAATAAGGCAACATACATTTTCCATTCCTTAATAAGTGAAGATATATAAGGGATTTCTACATCATGCCGCTTAGTAATACGCTTATTGCAACCACAAAAAGTACAAAGATGCTCACAAAACGGAAGATGAATATACAAACTAATACCTTGATTAACATTGCTTTCGTTAAAACTTTTAACCAGTAATTTTTTCCATTTTAAAAGCGAAAAAGAATCGCCATCCCAATAAGGAACCGTAGGATAGCTCGTATAGCGAGGTCCCGCAACGTTGTACTTGGTCGTTAAGTTAGTTTGTGTTCTCATCTTTTAAGGGGATAAAAGTAGCGCTTGTATATAAATTAAAAAATGATATTTATCAAGGTGCTTT
>JALWYP010000011.1 GCA_026992695.1 Flavobacteriaceae bacterium | reverse complement strand
CATTTACATCTGCCCGTAAAAAAACATTTTTTAACACCTTTTTTAGTCTGGTTTTATAGGTTACACTACCGCATCCTGCACCATAAAAATCAATTTTAGTTACTTGTCCAGAAATCGTCTGTAAATTATTTAAAGAACGAACAACTTTTTCTAATTCATCATCATTCAACACCGAAGGATTTAGCCCCGAAGTAGTACTTGTAAAAACAACTTGCTTTTGTTGGTCTAACCCTACCCAATCGCATTTTGTTGATCCTCCGTCTGTAAAAAGTAACATAATTTAAATAGTAGCAATGTAAGCGGTTAAATCTACCAATTTTGAAGAATATCCGTATTCGTTATCGTACCAAGCTATGAGCTTAAAAAAGTTGTCGTTTAAAGCAATTCCTGCATTGGCATCAAAATTACAGGTATGTTCTTCCGAAACAAAATCTTGAGAAACCACAGGATCTTCTACGTATTTTAATATTCCATTTAAATTGGTTAAAGCTGCATTTTTAAAAAGTTGCTTCACTTCTTCGTAGGTTGCCCCTTTTTTTGTTCTAACGGTTAAATCTACCACCGAAACATCGGCTGTAGGCACTCTAAACGCCATTCCTGTTAGTTTGCCTTTTAAGTCGGGTATTACTTTGGTTACTGCTTTAGCTGCTCCTGTTGTAGTAGGAATAATATTATTTATGGCACTTCTTCCTAAACGATAATTTTTTCTAGAAGGTCCATCTACCGTTAATTGTGTTGCCGTAGCAGCGTGAACAGTGGTCATTAATCCTTCTACAATTTCCAATTCGTCATGAATTACTTTTGCCATTGGTGCCAAGCAGTTTGTTGTACACGCAGCATTAGAAACGATGCTATCTTCAGGTTTAATTTGGGTATGATTTACACCCATTACAAACATAGGAGCGGTTTTAGAAGGAGCCGATATAACCACTTTTTTTGCCCCGGCTTTAAGATGTGCAGAGGCACTATCTATTTCTTTAAAAATTCCGGTGCAATCCAATATTATTTCGGCGTCTGCTTCATTCCATTTTAAATTTTCGGGATTTCTTTCTGCTGTTACTCTTATGGTTTTTCCGTTCACTACCAAATTTCCGTTTTGAACAGAAACTTCCCCTTTAAAAGCTCCGTGTACCGAATCGTATTTTAGCAAATACGCTAAATGGTCTACATCCAATAAGTCGTTTACCGCAACAACTTCTACTTCGGGGTGTTGCATTGCAATACGGAAAGATAATCTTCCTATTCGTCCAAATCCGTTAATTCCTATTTTTGTCATAATTATATATTTCTTTTTATTTTTTTTCTTTTATATCGAAACAATTTCCGCTACACGTAGTAACGCTCTATCTATTTCGTTTTCTCCTTGAATTGTTTTAGCAAAAGGAACGGTTACTACTTTAGAATTGTGAATACCAATCATACAATCTTTTTTTCCTTCTAATAAAGCATCGATTGCTGCTACTCCTAATTTACTTGCTAAAACTCGATCGTAACAACTTGGAGCTCCTCCTCGCTGAATGTGACCAAGTACCGTAACTCGTACTTCGTATTCTTTTAAATTTTCTTCAATATATTTTGCTACTTGAAAAATGTTTTTTCCTATTTCATCACCTTCAGATATTACAACTATTGAAGATGATTTACCCGATTTTTTGCTTTTTCGTAATGAACTAACCAAATAATCCTTTCCTAAATCTTGTTCGGGAATAATGATGGCTTCGGCTCCTGCGCCTATACCGGCACTTAAGGCAATATCGCCCGCATTACGCCCCATTACTTCAACTAAAAATAATCGGTTGTGCGAATTTGCAGTATCTCTAATTTTATCTATCGCTTCTACTACGGTATTTAAAGCAGTATCGTAGCCTATAGTGAAATCGGTGCCGTTTATATCGTTATCAATGGTTCCGGGAAGTCCAACAATGGGAAAATTAAATTCTTCGTTAAAAACTTTAGCCCCTGTAAATGTGCCGTCACCTCCAATCACAACAAGAGCATCCACCGATGCATCGATTAATTTTTGATATGCTATTTTGCGTCCTTCTTTTGTTCTAAATAAGGAAGAACGAGCCGATTTTAGCATGGTACCTCCCCTATTAATTTTGTTTTTTACCGATCGTGCATTTAGCGAAACAAAATCGCCTTCAATTAATCCTTGATAGCCTCTATAAATACCATTACATTCTAAATTATTATATACCGATGCACGCACAACAGCACGTATGGCTGCATTCATACCGGGCGAATCGCCACCACTTGTTAATACGCCTATTTTTTTAATACTACTATTTTTCATTTGGATAGCTAAAATAATACTAATTTGTACAGTATTCATAATTTGTTTTATTTTTTTCAACTTTAACCGGTATAGGTTTCCGTACATTTTTTTTAAGATCTGTTTTCATTGAATACATGGAGGATTGTGGTTGTCCTACGTTTGAAACAATTAGCTGAGATTTTGCGTTTTTATCATGCTGTGGTAATTTAATCATAATTTTAGGCAAACTATTGTCATTAATCATTTGGATAACTTCATCAACATTGTATGAGAGGTTTTCCTCTGTATTTTCATTTTCTTTAACTAAAGAAACACGCGAATCTGTTGGTATTGGGACATCTTCTGGTTTAATGTTCTCAGTTAGAAGGGTAGAAGTAGTAAGTTGATGCTGCGAATCTATAGGTGTTAATATATTAGATGAATTCGAAAAAGAAAGTTCTTGGTTGATGGATGGTGAAAAAGAGTCGTTCTGATTGCTGATTTCGATGCTATGAGAAAAAC
>JALWYP010000010.1 GCA_026992695.1 Flavobacteriaceae bacterium | reverse complement strand
ATTTTAATTTTTAAAAGTAAAAATCCTTTTTGTGTTTTCATTACGGTTTCCCGTATTTGAAGTAATTATTTTTTTGTATATTTACATCACAAAATTGAAATCAATTCACAATAAGGATTATTCCGTTGTGAAAACATTTACTACGGCATCTATTTATATAGGTGTCGTTTTTATATATAAATGTTTCACGAACACTTATATAAAATAATACAAGTGAGCTAAAACATTTGGGTTGCCTCTTGTCCATAATCAGGAGGTTTTTTTTATTTTTCGGCAATAATTCTTCCTCAAATAAAAATCCCATCAATACAATTGCCTTAAAAACAATCATACTGTGGGGAGTCTTAGCTAAGATATAAAAATTTTTGAAAAGTATAAAGAGGTTAGCCTTTTAAACTTTTTCTTACAAAAAACTACAACGTAAACACATTATTATTTACAAAGAAGAGCGCATTTACAAAAAATAGTTTTCCGTTTTCCCAGAAAGAGCGAAACAATACATTATCTACTAAATAAATGATGCTTCCTTTTCCCAATCGTTCTTCGCCAAAAACCAACGAATTTTTTAAATCTTCTTTGGCTTTCTTTCCGCTAAAACCGGATACACTAACCGCATCGTCTTTTATATAACCAACATTGTAACCTTTTTTTAAAAAACTGTAGGAAGTATTTCCCAGTTTAAGACTGTAATAGGTTTTGTCATAACCAAAAGCCAACGGGTGAGTGTTGTCTATACTTATATTGTAGATGCTTCCGGTAATAAAATCTTTTATGCTGTTGCGTTCTCGCTGGTCATAAGGTATGAGTAAATCATTGCTGTTGTCTATATTGTCTGCGCCCTGACTGTAGTCATCTTTTTTTTGTGATGTTTCTTCTTTATTACTATTAGTTGTTAATGATAATTCTTCCATATTTTTAAAATACTGTACAGCACTGCCTATGGCAATGATTTTTCCACCTTTTTGCACCCAATTTTTTACTTTTTTAAAGGTATATTCGTTTAATGAACTTTGGTAAAACCCTTCAGGAAGGACAATCACATCGTAGTTGTTGAGATTAATACTCGAAAAATAATCGGTATCAATAGAAGTGACCGGGTATTTGAGTTGGTTTTCAAAGAAATGCCAAATCGCACCATAGCTTAATGACGAAACTCCTTTACCTTTTAACACGGCAATACGTTGTTTGTTAACCATTTTGATATCGGGCGAGCCAAAATCGGTTCGGTTATCGCTAAATCCGGTAGGAGAGGCGTATAAATTTCTTTGATGTGAATTGGCAATTTTTGTGATGGTTTGATTAAAATCCCGATTGGTTTTGTTGTCGCTTTGCGTAATTACCAAGCTTCCTTTTTCAAAATGTTTTCCGTTAAATTGAAGGTTTTTTTCTGTAAATCGAACTCTAATATTGTTTTGTAACAAATCGGAAAGAAATGCTGCATCCTGCAAACTATTCCATTTGGCAATATAACCTGCAACATGTTGCTGAAGCGTATTGGGTTTAAATGAAAACGGATTAGCATCCATAGCCGGCACCAACGAAGTTGAAGCTATGGTTTCCAACCCATACGCATACGGAACACTCCAAGAGGTAATGTCGTAAGTGAGCGGGTCGGTTAACTTGGCGTTGGGTTCAAACATAACCTTTACCATATTTCCTTTAGGCTGATTGGTGCTTACTACAAGTGCATTTGTGACATCCACTGTGCTGTTCTTTTGAGTAAGAAAATTATATCCGCTTACTTTTTTGTTGGAAAGAAATCCGTATTTTATTTGGTGTCTGTCTAAGAGTTTGGTAAGTGCTTGAATTTTATCGGTATTTCCTCTTAGGATGTAACTTTTATACTTAAAGTTGTGATTATGAAAGAATGTATTAAACTCTTTATTAATTCTTTTTGCATTTTTATGTCCCATTTCTACTGTTGAAAGTCCTGTAGTAGTATGATGAGACACGCGATCTTTAAGAGTAAGCACATAACCTTCATCAGTCTTAATTCCCAATCCGGAGCGTCCGTGTCCTGCTTGTTCGTAAGTCATTCCTATAGCCCCCATAAAAGTAGGGTAGGTGTCTCCATAACTGGGATAAAGCAAATCAAACCGCTCTCTTGTAAAGTAAAGCCATCCGTTTTTGTCAAAATATTTGGCATTATTTTCACCTATTTGGGTTTGAAATTCACGCTGCCAAGGCGTAATAATTTCGTGAAACGGTTCGGCTGCCGGGGCAAAGTAATACGGTTCGTTCATGCCTTGTTCATGAAAATCTACGTGAATATGTGGCATCCATTGATTGTAGAGAGCAATACGTTGCTGACTTTCTACTTGTGTTGCCCAAAGCCAATCGCGATTTAAGTCAAAAAGGTAGTGATTGGGTCTTCCACCGGGCCAAGGTTCGTGATGTTCGGTCGCATCTTGGCTAATGTTATAAGGAGTTGCTTTTACTTGATTGTACCAATTTACGTAGCGATCTCTTCCGTCCGGATTTACACAAGGATCAATAATTACAATTGTGTTTTGCAACCAATCTTTTTTTTCGGTAATGAGTTTGTAAAGTGTATTCATAGCAGCTTCGGTGCTGGAAGCTTCGTTACCATGAACGTTATAACTTAACCAAACAATAGCCGTTTCAGGTTGCGCATTTCCGGGCAGTATCCCGGCGTTTTTAAGATTGTTCTTCCTTATTGTCTCCAGATTATTTATGTTTTCTTCCGAAGAAATAACAGCATAGGTTAGTAAGCGTCGCTCGTTGGTTTTTCCGTAGGTTTTATATTGAACCATCGCACTGTTTTGAGCAACGTATTC
>JALWYP010000009.1 GCA_026992695.1 Flavobacteriaceae bacterium | reverse complement strand
AACTATCTCCTTTTCTCCTTCGCAAGTTGCACAGGAAGACCGTAAAACGCTTACCGATTACCATTGGATTTTACATACAGCAAACAATACACAAATTAATTTTAACCAATCTGAAAACAAAGTTGTTTTAATTAACTTTTGGGCAACTTGGTGTCCGCCTTGTGTGGCAGAAATGCCTGAATTACAAAAATTGTTTGACACCTATGGTAAGCAAGTAGATTTTTATTTTGTTACCAACGATCCTCCGGAAAAAGTCACTACTTTTTTAACTAAGAACAACTATACATTTCCGGTTTATTTTGAAAATTCTCCTGCTCCTAATCTACTTCAAACAAATTCGTTACCAACCACCTATTTACTTTCAAAAAATGGAGAAATTGTTATTCAAAAAAGCGGTGTCGCCAAATGGAACAGTAAATCAGTTCATCAAATAATTGAAAAATTATTGAAAGAATAAGGACTTGTTCTTTTTCAGAATCAACTTCACTCCTATCATTTCAATAGCGGAAATATTTTTAGTAGATTTGCCTTTCTAATTCAACCATAAATTCTATTTGTATGACCGATATTGAAATTGCCCAAAAAGCCAAACTTAAGCACATTAAAGAAATTGCAGCAAAGCTTAACATCGAAGAAGACTCGTTAGAGCTTTACGGAAAATACAAAGCCAAACTACCTATACAACTTATAGATGAAGATAAGGTAAACCAAAACAACTTAATTTTGGTAACGGCTATGACACCTACTCCTGCCGGAGAAGGAAAAACAACCGTATCTATAGGTCTAACTGAAGGTTTAAATAAAATAGGAAAACAAGCTACTGTTGTCTTGCGAGAACCGTCGTTGGGTCCCGTATTCGGGATTAAAGGTGGTGCTGCCGGTGGTGGCTATTCGCAAGTAGTGCCTATGGAAGATATTAATCTGCATTTTACCGGAGATTTTTCGGCAATTGAAAAAGCTAACAACTTACTTTCGGCATTACTGGATAACAACATTCAATCTAAAACAAGAAGTTTAGGAATAGACCCTCGTACTATTGCGTGGAAACGAGTGATGGATATGAACGACCGAGCCTTGCGAAATATTGTGATTGGTTTGGGAGGAACGGCAAACGGAATTCCGAGAGAAGACGGTTTTAACATTACTCCGGCTTCCGAGGTAATGGCAATACTTTGTATGGCTGAAAATTTTTCCGATTTAAAAAAGAGATTAGGTGCTATTTATATAGGACAAACATTTGATAAAAAACCCGTTTATGCCCGCGATTTAAAAGCCGAAAATGCCATGGCAATTTTATTAAAAGATGCTATTAATCCTAATTTGGTACAGACCTTAGAAGGCAATCCGGCAATTATTCACGGAGGTCCTTTTGCCAATATTGCACAAGGAACCAATACCATTTTGGCTACAAAGATGGGACTTACTCACTCAAATTACGTTGTAACCGAAGCCGGTTTTGGTGCCGATTTGGGAGCTGAAAAATTCTTAGACATCAAATGCGTTTCGGGAGGATTAAAACCCAAAGCCGTTGTATTGGTTGCAACCATAAGAGCGTTACGTCATCATGGAGGAGCTACCAGAGAACAATATAATGATGCGAGTGTTGAACGTGTTGCTACCGGAATGGCAAACCTTGAAAAACATATTGAGAATATGAAAAAATTTGGGTTTAATCCCGTAGTTGCCATAAATAGATTCCCCAGCGATACTCCCGAAGAAATCAAATTGGTACAAGAACGTTGTGCAGCTATGGGCGTAACCGCAGTTGAATCGAAAGGTTTTACCGAAGGAGGAGAAGGCACTGAAGAATTAGCCCAACAAGTGGTTACCGAAATAGAAAGCGGTAAAAACAACTTTAAACCTTTATACGATTGGAATGCTCCGGTAAAAGAAAAAATTGAAACCATCGCCAAAGAAATTTACGGAGCCGAGGGTGTAGAGTATTCAAAAAAAGCCTTGATAGGCTTACGAAAAATAGAAAATCTCGGACTGAATAACATAGCGGTATGTATGGCAAAAACGCAAAAATCATTTTCAGATAACGATAAATTAGTAGGGCGTCCTACCGGATTTAATGTAACGGTTCGTGAATTTGAATTTGCTGCCGGAGCCGGATTTATTATTCCTATTTTGGGTAATATGATGCGTATGCCGGGGCTTCCTGCCGTACCGGCATCGGAAGGGATGACCATTGATGATAACGGAAAAATATCCGGTTTGTCTTAATAAGACTAACCTCACAGGGTTCAAAAGCGGTAAATGCCGTAGATATGTGAGGTTGCCAAGTTATATTTCGATTAATTTCATAATTTTATTTTGAAGAAAAGTTGGTAGCGCTTTGGCTTTTTCTATAGCTTTTTTTGATTTTTTAAATTTTTATAATTAACTTGCTTTCAATAGAACAAAATATTTATGTGAAACAAGGTTATTAATCATTAAAATCTTAGCTATGAGAACAAAAAACATATTAAACCTATTGGTGATTTTAATTTTAACATCTTGTTCAAAAAGTGATACAAATACTGCTAATTTAGAATTATTTATAGGTGCTTGGAAGAATACCGCAACTATTGGTAGTGACGGTGCAAACGTTAATAATGTTCCTGTTGAAAATGGAGAAATAATAAAATTTTATAGTAATCAAACATTTCAAATTACTAACACTAACAGGGATTGTACTACGGGGAATTATTTTTTAACAGAATTAGAAGATGAAATTTCAGGTAAGATAACATTAAATTGTGAAAACGGAAACGTATTTTATTATCTCTATTTTTTTAATTATTTTAATTCAAGTGAAAACGA
>JALWYP010000008.1 GCA_026992695.1 Flavobacteriaceae bacterium | reverse complement strand
TCGACTTTTTATTTATTCTTATCTTTGAAATACATTTTAATACCGTGGTGCTGGAACTGGTAGACAGGCATGGTTGAGGGCCATGTGTCCTTTAGGGCGTGTGGGTTCGATTCCCATCCTCGGTACTAACTATAAAAGATGTATTTTGTTTATGTTATTAAAAGTTTAAAGCGCAATTGGATTTACGTAGGGATGACCACCGATGTAGAGAGGCGTTTTATGCAACATAATAAAGGGTTTAATAATTTTAATATCTCAAGTTTTGGAGTTTCTAACATAAACAAAATTAATTCACACCGTGACTCAAAGTCATGGCGTGAATATTAACCCTTCTTTTCTGCTATTTCCATTAATTTTACTTACTTTGTAAAATGGCGGGATGGCTTTCTTTATTAGTTATTATTATTTCCATTTATTTTGGAATAAGTGTTTTGTTGTATTTTTTACAAGAACAATTGCTTTTTAAACCCGAAAAACTTCCAAAAGATTTTCAGTTTTATTACGATAATCAAGTTACCGAAGAGTATAATCTTACCACTCGCGACGGAGCCGTAATAAACGGATTGCATTTTAAAACCGAAAACCCAAAAGGTGTTGTGTTATACTTAAAAGGAAATAGTAAAAGCATAAAAGGTTGGGGGAAATTTGCTGTAGATTTTACCCGTAACGGCTTTGACGTTATTATGGTAGATTATCGCGGATTTGGAAAAAGTACCGGAAAAAGAAGCCAGAAAAAAATAAAAAACGATCTGCAATTTGTTTACAATAAGATTAAAGAAAAGGTAAACGAAAGACACATTATTCTTTACGGAAGAAGTCTTGGAAGTGGTTTTGCAACCAAATTGGCTTCGGTAAATAACCCCTGTAAACTTATATTAGAAGCTCCTTACTACAGTCTTACCAAAGTAACCAAACGATTTGCTCCCTTTATGCCTTTTTCGATAATTATGAGATACCCTTTGCCAACTTACAAATGGTTAAAATATGTACAATGTCCTATTTACATCATTCACGGGACTAATGATAAACTCATTCCGTATAAAACCAGTGTAAAACTTTCTAAAATTAAGCCAAACCTAACCCGTTTATATACCGTTATTGGCGGTGGGCATAAAAATTTAAACAATTTTGAAAGTTATCATAAAATGCTTACCGAAATATTAAACGACAAAAATGAAGATTGTAATTTAGAAGGAAGTAGTTTTAACGTAGTACATACCTCTAGAAAAAGAAAATGAGCAGAAAACCCAACCGAAAAAGAAAAATAATTATCTTCCTTTTTGTAATTCTTAATTTATATGGATTACTTTGTGGCGTGTTGTATTTTTTTCAAGAAAACTTAATTTTTTTACCCACCGTTTTACCTCAAAATTATGAGTTCCGGATGGAATATCCTTTTAAAGAAATTACCTTAAATACCCAAGAAGGAGCTAAGCTAAACGGATTGCATTTTAAAGTAGAAAATCCTAAAGGCGTAATCTTATATTTTCATGGTAATGCAGGAGATTTGCAACGTTGGGGCGAAATTGTTTCGTTTTTTGTTAAAAGAAACTACGATGTTGTTGCGATGGATTACCGTGGGTACGGAAAATCTACCGGAAAAAAATCGATGCAAGCATTGTATAACGATGCACTAGTATGGTATAATTATGTATTTAGCAGTTATTCTGAAGAGCAAATTAGAGTTTACGGGAGAAGTCTGGGAACCACTTTTGCAACGTATGTTGCTTCAAAAAATCATCCTAAAAAACTCATTCTTGAGAGTCCGTTTTACAGTGTTTTAGATGTTGGTAAATCTCGCTTTCCGTTTTTACCGGTTAAGTCGTTATTACATTATACATTTCCTACTTACCAATATAGTAACGATGTAATTTGCCCTATTACAATTTATCACGGCACGGAAGATAGCGTAATAGATTTTTCGCAAGGCAAAAAACTTTTTGATTTTATTAAACAAACCAATAAGCAATTTATTTCGGTTACGGGAGGAAACCACAACGACTTGGTGCTATTTCCAGATTATTTAAACACCATCGATGCGGTGTTAGAATAATAAATTACGCTTCGAGCAACATAGAAAGTTCAAACCAACGGTCGGTTTTTTCTTCCAACGTTACAATTAGTTCTTGCAATTTTTCCGATTGAATTGTAATTTCTTCAGTATTCCAGTTATGGGTTGTAAATTCTTTTTCGAGTTGTTCTTTTTGTTTTTCTAATTTTGAAATTTCCGATTCTAACCGTTTGTACTCTTTTTGTTGGTTATAAGATAATTTACTGGTTTTGTTGGTTTTCCATTCCTTTTTAGGTTTTGAAGGTGAACCGGAGTTTTGTTTTTCAATTTTTTTTGCAGTTTCAAAATCTCTGTAATCTGAATAATTCCCGGGAAAATCTCGAATGCTCTCGTTTTCAAAAACAAATAAATGATCCACAATTTTATCCATAAAATAGCGGTCGTGGGAAACAACAATTAAACAGCCGGGAAAATCTAACAAAAAATTTTCAAGTACATTTAATGTTACAATATCCAAATCGTTTGTAGGTTCATCCAGAATTAAAAAATTAGGATTTTTTATAAGTACGGTGCATAAATACAATCGTTTTAGTTCGCCGCCACTTAATTTTTCTACAAAATCATATTGCTTTTTTCGGTCAAACAAAAAGCGTTCTAATAATTGTTGAGCCGATATTTGTTTTCCTTTTTTTAGCGGAATATAATCACCGTATTCTCTTATTACTTCTATTACTTTTTGTCCTTGTTTTATAGTAATTCCGCTTTGCGTATAATACCCAAACTTAACGGTATCACCA
>JALWYP010000007.1 GCA_026992695.1 Flavobacteriaceae bacterium | reverse complement strand
ATTTAAAAGATATTCATCAAGTAAAAAAATTATTACTCTTAATTTCTATAACAAGAAGACAACAATGATTAAAATTACCCTATTAAAAATAAATTATTTTTTGTTTAAAAGTTGTTAGTCATTTAATTATAATCGAAAAAATTATACCGCTAAAATAAGTATCTTTGACCGGTTTAAATCTATATTTAAAATTGCCTAAACAATGATTCTTTTTTTCGGAAATCCTTCAGATGTTATTTTTGCTGTTCAGTCTAGTAAATCTATCTTTGCAAAAGATATTGAAAAACTTCAGTGGCTATTTGGTGTCCAACCGCTTCTAAAAAAATCCGTTATAACGGATTTTTTTATTGGTCCTAGAACCACAATGATTACTCCTTGGAGTACCAATGCTGTCGAAATCACTCAAAACATGGGAATTACTGGTATTCAAAGGATTGAGAAATTTGTTAATCTTTCTAAAAATTTTTCAGACTACGACCCTATGCTTTTTCAAAAATTTGAAGAACTAAATCAAAATATTTTTACTATCAATAAAACTCCCGAATCTATTTTAATGATTGAAGATATCGCTGCTTATAACAAAAAAGAAGGTTTATCACTTAGCGATGAAGAAGTAAGCTATTTAGAAAAGTTATCTAAAAAACTCAACCGAAAACTCACCGATAGTGAAGTCTTTGGTTTTAGCCAAGTAAACAGTGAGCATTGCAGGCATAAAATTTTTAATGGCACTTTTATTATTGATGGAAAAGAAATGCCTTTTTCTTTATTTAAACTTATTAAGGAAACTTCAAAACAAAACCCCAACAACATCGTGTCTGCATACAAGGACAATGTGGCATTTATAAAAGGACCAAAAGCCGTACAGTTTGCTCCTGTTTCTTCTCAAAAACCCGATTTTTATAAAGAAACTTCGTTTGATTCTGTTTTGACGCTTAAAGCCGAAACTCATAATTTTCCTACTACCGTAGAGCCGTTTAATGGTGCTGCAACCGGAAGTGGTGGTGAAATTAGAGACCGTTTAGCCGGAGGAAAAGGTTCTCTCCCACTGGCAGGAACAGCCGTATATATGACTGCTTACTCTAGGCTTCAAGACAATCGTAAGTGGGAACAAAACATACCCGAACGCAAATGGCTTTACCAAACACCCATCGATATTCTTATTAAGGCTAGCAATGGTGCATCTGATTTTGGAAACAAATTTGGGCAACCCTTAATTGCCGGGTCTGTTTTTACATTTGAACATGAAGAAAACAAAACAATAACCGCATACGATAAAGTTATTATGCTTGCTGGAGGAATTGGCTATGGAAAAGCCAAACAAGCACTAAAACAAACACCAAAAGAAGGTGATCGAATCGTTATATTGGGAGGCGATAATTACCGGATAGGAATGGGAGGAGCCGCCGTTTCTTCGGCAGATACAGGAGCCTTTGAGAGTGGCATCGAACTCAATGCAGTACAACGTTCTAATCCTGAAATGCAAAAACGAGTAGCCAATGCTATTAGAGCAATGGTTGAAAACAATGTTAATCCTATCGTTTCTATTCATGACCATGGTGCCGGAGGACATCTAAATTGTCTTAGTGAATTGGTTGAAGACACCGGAGGAATTATTGATATTGATAAACTTCCCATCGGCGACGCAACACTTTCTGATAAAGAAATTATTGGAAACGAATCGCAAGAACGAATGGGACTTGTTATTAGCAAAAAGCATTTAAATATCTTAGAAGAAATTTGTAAAAGAGAACGAGCTCCTATTTATGAGGTAGGAAAAGTAACCAACGACCATAACTTTACTTTTTATAGAAGCAGTACCGGTGAAAAACCAATGAATTTACATCTGGAAGATATGTTTGGCAGCTCACCAAAAACCATTATGGAAGATTGTAGTGTAGAGAACCATTTTCAGCAACCCCACTATTCTTCAAATAATTTCAATCAATATCTTAAAAATGTTCTTCAGTTGGAAGCCGTAGCTTGTAAAGATTGGTTAACTAATAAGGTTGACCGGTGTGTGGGCGGAAAAGTTGCCAAACAACAATGTACGGGAGCGTTGCAATTACCACTTAACAACTGTGGGGTGATGGCTTTAGATTATAAAGGTAAAAACGGAATTGCCACTTCTATAGGACATTCGCCTGTTACCGCCTTAGTAAATCCTAAAGCAGGTTCTAGAAACGCAATTACCGAGGCTCTTACTAATATTATTTGGGCTCCGCTGGAGGAAGGTCTAAAGAGTGTTTCGCTTTCGGCTAATTGGATGTGGGCGTGTAATAATAAAGGAGAAGATGCAAGGTTGTACCAGGCTGTTAAAGCAGTATCGGAGTTTGCTATAGATTTAGGAATCAACATTCCAACCGGAAAGGATTCGCTTTCTATGAAACAAAAATATGCCAATCAAGAAGTAATCGCTCCCGGTACGGTAATTATTTCGGCTGCCGGTCATTGCAATTCGATTACTCAAGTTGTAGAACCTGTTTTACAACCTGATAAAGGAAGTATTTATTACATAAACATTTCACAAGATGATTATAAACTAGGCGGTTCTTCTTTTGCACAGACACTAAATGTTATTGGTAACGAAGTACCTACCGTTACCAATGCTACTTTTGTTAAAACTGTTTTTAACACCATTCAAAAATTAATTTCAGAAAATAAAATTGTTGCCGGACACGATGTCGCTTCGGGTGGATTTATTACAACATTACTGGAACTTTGTTTTGCTAATCCCGATACAGGAGCAAAAATTGATGTAACAAACTTAAAAGAAAAAGATTCGGTAAAACTACTTTTTTCTGAAAACTGTGGCATTGTT
>JALWYP010000006.1 GCA_026992695.1 Flavobacteriaceae bacterium | reverse complement strand
GTTTATTAGAAAAGAATTTTCATTAAATGAAATAGAACTCAGAGTAGATGCAAACGGAGCGTTTACTCCAACCGAAGCATTAGAGAAGCTTAAAATACTTTCAGAATTTGATATCCACTCTATTGAACAGCCAATTAAACAGGGACAATGGCAAGAAATGGCAAAACTTTGCGAACAAACCCCTTTGCCAATCGCTCTTGATGAAGAACTTATAGGTGTTTTTGACAATACTAAAAAGCAAACCTTATTAAAAACCATCGCGCCACAGTACATTATTTTAAAACCTACTTTAATAGGAGGTTTTACGGGTAGTGATACTTGGATTCAATTAGCAAAAAAACATCAAATAGGGTGGTGGGTTACTTCGGCTTTAGAAAGCAATATAGGTTTAAATGCCATTGCACAATATACTTTTACAAAAAATAGTATCTTGCCGCAGGGCTTGGGGACAGGTAGTTTGTTTACCAATAATATTCCTTCACCTTTAGAAGTTACCAATGGTTCTTTGTTTTATAATAACAACAAACATTGGGAATTTAGATTAGAACCTGTAAAATAATAACTAAAAAAAATTTACTATAAATTATGTACATAGAACAAGCATTTAAATACAAACATGAAGGTTGGCGATACTTAGTAGGGGCAATTGTGGCTTTTATGGCATCTCAATTGGGCTCTATACCGTTAATTTTATTAGTAACTTTTAAACTCGTTAGTGAGGGAGGTGATATCTCTCAACTCGAAGATCCTAATAAAATAATGACTGTTTTAGAGAGTAACCTCACTTTGTTTTTAATGCTTTTGGGATTTGCATTCGGATTGCTTGGGCTGTACCTTATGGTAAAATACCTTCATAAACAACCTTTTAAAACACTAACTACATCTAGGAGAAAAGTAGATTGGAGTCGTATTTGGTTTTCCTTTGCTTTAATTGCTGTTTTTACAATTGTAACCACTATAATAGATTATAAGACAAATCCCGAAAATTACATAGTTCAGTTTCAACCTGTTAAATTTGCTGTTTTAGCTGTAATAGCTGTTATTATGGTGCCCTTGCAAACCAGTTTTGAAGAATATCTTTTTAGAGGTTATTTAATGCAAGGAATTGGCGTATTAGTTAAAAACAAATGGATACCATTAGTTCTTACTTCGGTAATTTTTGGCGGGCTGCATTATTTTAACCCCGAAGTCGATAAAATGGGTCCCATAATAATGATTTATTATATCGGTACAGGTTTCTTTCTGGGAATTATTACGCTTATGGATGAGGGAATGGAACTCGCTTTGGGTTTTCACGCAGCAAACAATCTTGTTGGAGCGTTGCTTGTTACAACAGATTGGACAGTGTTTCAAACACACTCTATTTTAAAAGATATTAGTGATCCGGCAACCGGATTTGATGTAATTATGCCGGTTTTTATAATATATCCCATTATAATTGCTATTATGGCTTGGCGATATAAGTGGAAAAACTGGGGAGAAAAACTTTTAGGCAAAGTAATACCTCCGGCAGAATCCTATGTTGTAGATATATCTTAATTTATACCAATGTCTCAGCCACTTCATTCTTCTTTTAAACTCAACGGATTATTTTATAATGAAGAAACGTTGCTTAAGTTAGCCGATGATTTAATTAATCACGGTCACCAACACGAAAAGTTAATAGGTGAATTTCTTAAGCAGTGGTTTAATGACTCTCCTTTTTTAACAGTAAGGACTTCAGGTTCAACCGGAACGCCAAAGAATATTAAAATCGCTAAAAACGCTATGATTAATAGTGCTGTTGCCACAGGGGACTATTTTAATTTGTCTTCGGGTACATCGGCTCTATTATGTTTGTCTGCGGGATACATTGCCGGTAAAATGATGCTGGTTAGGGCAATGACTTTAGGATGGCATTTGCATATTGTGGCACCCGAAAAAGATGCGCTTACTCAATATGACAATTCGTACGATTTTGTTGCTATGGTACCCTACCAGGTTCACCATTCGTTACGTGCATTACAAAAAGTGAAGAAAATAATTATAGGAGGAGGAGAGATTAATCCTAAACTTGAAGACAAATTGCAATCTCTTTCTACACAGGTTTTTGCAACCTACGGAATGACTGAAACAGTTACACATATTGCCGCTCGAAGTGTAAACGGAACAAATAAAAGCAACTATTATTCTGCATTGCCTAATGTTTATTTTGAGAAAGATGAAAGAGGATGTTTGGTTATTGATGCGCCTACAGTTTCTGAAGAAAGAGTTGTTACTAACGATTTGGTAAACCTAATTTCCAAAACACACTTTGAATGGTTAGGACGATACGACAATGTTATAAACAGTGGCGGAATTAAAGTTTTTCCGGAGCAAGTTGAAAAAAAATTGTCTAACTTTATTCTTGAACCCTTTATTATTGCTTCAGAAAAAGATGTTATTTTAGGTAACAAGGTAATTCTTATTATAGAAACCGATTCACCTATTAATAAAGAAACTATTAAAAAAGCATTTTCGGTGTTAGAGAACTATCAGCGTCCAAAAAAGATATATACTTTTTCTAAGTTTCCAATTACCGAAACCGGAAAGATTAAACGTTCAGAAATTCTTAAAATGTTTAATGAAAGAAGTAATACAAACTAGCTATTTTTCAGAAATTAATCTGCAAGCATTAAAATGTCTTTTCCGGAGGGTAGTTCAAAGAGTTCAAGATCAAAATATCCTACAGATGCAACCACATGGTCTAGAATATCTGCTTGAATGTGTTCATAATTTTCCCACTTCTTATCAAAACTAAAACAAAATATTTCTACCGGAATTCCTTTTGTAGTAGGTTGC
>JALWYP010000005.1 GCA_026992695.1 Flavobacteriaceae bacterium | reverse complement strand
TACTTTTTTGTTTCCAAATGGGCTGTAACGTTGAGGCTATGATTTCGTTGTGGACAAATCCGCAAGGATTTTCCGCTTATGAAATCAGCCGAGTAAATATACATTAATTTTTGGTTTGGCACAAAACCACAATGAATTGTAGCCATTGTTGTAAGCAGGTTTTTCTTCATTTTTCCATTTTTCTATTATTATTAGAGCCGAATCTAATTTCATTTCTATTATTGAAGGAAATTCAGGTATATCTTCATACAGAATTTCATTCGCTGCTGTTCCACACAAGTATAAATTATTTTTTTCAGCGTACTTATACATACTATCAAGTTTGACTCTATTCGACCTCCTTTTTTTTTTTTTTTTTAAAGAGTCAAAAAGAATGATTGAATATTTTTTTGTTTGATAATCATATGTTAAGTTTAATTCAGATTTTATGTTTGCATTTATTTTTTTTGAATAAATATCAGTTTCAGAAATTTTATTTTTTGTTGATGAATTAATTAAAATCAATTTTTTAATATTTAACTCCTTATTCGGATTAAATTCAAAAGTTTCACAAATCTTATAATCAGGATGTTTTAGTGTGTCTGCCAATTTAATTTCCGAGAAAGAACTGTCCTTTTTTATTTCTATCCAAAAAGTTGATTTTTTTTGTTTCCAATTTTCAGTCAGTTCGTAAAGACCAATCGCTGTTTTTTCAGTCTTCTTCTCACAAGAATGGAAGATAACTATTGAAAATGCAATTATGAAGTTTCTTATTTTCATATGAGTGGTCAACTTGCTTACAACTCTACGATAAAAGTACTATTTTTTGTATTACCTAAAAAAATATAGAATAAAAAAACCGACTTATAAATTTAAGCCGGTTTAAGATGTTACGTTAGGGTAAGCTATCGTTAATTTGTTTCCTTTTTGTCTTGTGTGTTATCTGTAGCAGGTGGTGTGTTGTTGTTATTTAAAACATTTTCTACATTATCGCCGTTTATAACTTTAGATTCTTGAACGCCGCCGCTTCCCATAATAGGAATATTAGATAACAAAATAAGAGCTAATAGTACAGTAGCTAATGTCCAAGTACTTTTATCAAGAAAATCGGTGGTTTTTTGTACACCTCCCAGTTGTTGGGTTCCGCCTCCTCCAAACGAAGAAGATAAACCGCCACCTTTTGGGTTTTGTACCATAATAACGACTACTAGTAAAAAAGCTACAAAAATAATGAGTCCTATAAAAATGGTGTATGTTGTCATGAGTCTTTTGTATTTATCAGTTTTTTTATTGCTCGAATTTGGTCTGCAAAGTAACCACTTTTTTCGGGATTTTTCAAAATTAATATTTTATATGCCTGTATGGCTTTTAAATAATTTTTTTGTTGCAAGTAAACACTAGCTAAAGTCTCGGTCATTAAAGAGGTTGGGGCTTGTGTATAAGGAGCTGCCAGATTTATGTTTTGAGTTTGTTTTGTAGTTTTTTCGGGTAGTGTTAGCTTCCCTTTTTGCTGAATAAATTGCTCAATTAAGTCTAATTTACTTTCGGGTTTTATCTCTTTTGTGGGTAAATCTTCTTTTGTGCGTTGTATTGGTTTTGCAGAAGTGAGTTTTAACCATTCGCTAAATGAATGGGTGTCTTCTTTTGAAAACTCCAGCGGCTTGTTTATATCTATCGATGTTTCAGGTTCGTTGTTTTTTTCAACTACAGGGTTTAAAGTTTTTCTTTTGGGTTCAAAAAGCTCGGGATTTAATATAGCCTCTGCTTTTTTGAGTTCGTTTTTAAGTTGGTTGTCGATTTCAAGGCTTACTTGTTCCGAAACATTTTCAGATTCAACTTCTATTTGAAGAACTTCTTTGTGGTGTTGAAGAATTTGTTCAGAAATTTGATTCTGAAAAAAATCGTTAGAGGTAATGTATTCAAATAAAATATTCCTGTTGGTTGTGTAAGCGGCAGTTAACTTTAGAGCATCGTTGTAAAGATAACTTTGCGAGTTTTTTAAATATTTTAGTTGTAATGCTCGAGCCGATTGAAAATACGGAAATTTTTCGATAACACTGTCAAGTGCTTTAAAATCTTCTTTTTTACAAGATTGCGGGTGGGTAAGTAAATAAGTGTAAGCGGAGGTTGTCATGTTACCAATTTGCTAATGATGCATTAAAAATATCTTGTGTTAATCGTTCAAAAATTGTCGAAATGGCTTCGTCTAAAAGGCTTCCGGTAAGTTGCGAGCTTCCGGGATAGTCGTAATAAAACGAAAAGCGTTTTTCAAAATCTTTTGTATCGTCTTTTGTGTTAATAAACCGAACGTTTACGCTTATGGTAAGTCGGTTTTGAGCTGCTGTATTTTGGGCTGTTGCAGTAATGGGAGCGATGTAATATTCTACAATTTCGCCTTCGTAAATTAAATCGCCACCGGCAGTAACCAAATCTAAACTGGTTTGATTAAGAATTAAATCTTGCAGTGCAATGGTAAATTTTCGGTCGATCCCGGGTTCAATAATACTGGCGTTATTCTGAAAATAATTTACCTGAAAGGTTTTTATCTTTGAATAATCAATATCTGCTCCCGTAAACGAATAAGCACCACAACTTTGTATCATTAAAGGTGTGATAATAAGCAGTAGTGCTACGGTTATTTTTATAGTTTTGCGTACTATTTTCACGTTTTTGTATTGGTTATAAATTAAATTGTTTAATTTTTCGGTACAAGGTACGTTCTGAAATGCCCAGTTCTTTAGCTGCATATTTTCTTTTTCCCTTATGTTTTTCTAGTGATTTTCTAATAAGTTCGATTTCTTTTTCTTGAATTGAAAGATTTTCCTCTTCTTCTACATCTTCTACAAAA
>JALWYP010000004.1 GCA_026992695.1 Flavobacteriaceae bacterium | reverse complement strand
TCATCTTCAAGATGACGGAAGCTACATCGTTATTTATAAAGGTGCTCCACGAGGTACTTATAAATACATAGATGATGATGGCAACACAGTTTTTGAAAGAAAAGAATAAAAATCAGCTTATTTTTTCAAACCTAAAACACTAAAAAACAAACTAAACAAGATGGTTTGAACGCCCAATAAAATAGCCGTAACTGCCGGAATTACCACTCTAAAGGTTTGTGAATTGGTTATATCACCGTAGTTAATGTGTTTCCACCCAAAATAAGCATAAAAAGATAACCCAATACCTACCAAAACCATCAATGCTCCAATTATTAGCCCTTTTTCTAAATTAAAAGCCGAAAACCAACGATCATATTTTTTTGGTTTGGGAAGCAGCTCGTTTTCTACCGTATATACTTTGGTTAAACCGTAAAACAATAAGAATTGAAACCCTACCAGTACACTTCCGGCACTAAACAACAGTGTGTGTACATCAAATGTAATTCCGTTAATGGTTACCGGATTTGCAAGCAACACTCCCGAAATAATCAGTCCGGCAACCATAAGAACCATTCCCGGAAATAAAAACAACCACGTAGGACTATATAACAGCAAAAAACGTAAATGTCGCCATCCGTCACGCCACGTATTAAGGTGTGGTGGTCGGGTTCTTCCATCCGGCGATAACACGGTGGGAACTTCGGTGATCTTCAGGTTTAACAAGCTGGCTTTTACCACCATTTCTGAGGCAAACTCCATTCCAGTGGTTTTTAATCCCATTTTGGTATATGCCTCTTTGCTAAAACCCCGTAATCCGCAATGAAAATCTTTAATGTTGGTTTTAAAAAATAATCGTCCTAAAAAAGACAACACCGGATTACCCAAATATTTATGTAAAAAAGGCATTGCTCCTTTTTTTACGCCACCCTTAAATCGGTTTCCCATCACCAAATCATAGCCCGCTCTCAATTGTGTAACATAGGGCATTAAGTTGCTAAAATCATAACTATCATCTGCATCGCCCATAATCACATATTTTCCTTGTGCTGCTTGTATGCCACCTTGTAATGCGCTTCCGTAACCTTTGCGCTCGACAGCAACCACTTTGGCTCCTAACGAATCGGCAATTTGTTGTGAACCGTCTGTACTTCCGTTATCAGCAATAATCACCTCACCCACTATACCTTCTTTCTCAAAAAAAGACTGCGCTTTTTTGATACACACGGCAAGTGTTTCGGCTTCATTTAAACATGGCATTACAACAGAAAGTTCGGGTTTCATACTATAGATTTACTGCGCTGAAAGATAGCATAAATTATAATGACCATAAAAAACCAATTGTAAAAAAGATACCGGTCTATAGAATGACAAGCCAATGCCACAATCATACTGTTAGACAACAAGCAAAGAGTTCCTAAAAAAACCATTGCCCAAAGTGAATCAAACCGCATAAACGTTTTCCAGCCGCTAATAAACAACATAACCAAAACAAAAATCAATATAAAAACCGATTTAAATCCGTGTTTCATTCCTTCAAAATATAGTGAAATCCATTGTGTGAAATTGTTTTTTACAAGCACAAAAAACAATTCTTTCGAAGTTTTTTCAATCTCCAACGTACCTTGATGAGGAGCTTCGGGTTTATAAAAATAATGCTTTCCGTAATCGTGTATGTTTTGATTGCAAATTTTCGGGAAATTGTCATGAAACAGTTTGTATTGTTCGGTATTGGTTTCGGCATAAATACTTCGCAACTGTAGACTGTCAATGGTTTTTAAACTGTGTTTAAATATTTGCTTGGTATCGGGATTTGTAAGTTGTAGTGTGTCTTTTTCGGAAGCAATAAACAACGGAAGCGTTACACTGTTTACAAAACTATAAGGTGTTTCCACAAACTCATTAAAGAAAATTTTTCGGTAGGTGCGATCGGCAAATTTTGTAATAAACGGAAGCATTAGAAGCACTAATAAAGCGATGATGTTTTTTCGTAAAAAAAATTGTTTTCGCTCTTTAAGCACAAACAAAAAGGCTATTATCCAAGGAATGATGATAAATTGTCCGCGTGTTAACGAAAGTAAAAATACAGCAATAGCCATATAGAACACCGCTTTATACAGGTTTTTGAACAAAAAATCTACGATATAGCTACAAATAAACAAATACAAACCATACGAAATTGCTTCGGCAGAAACTTCATTGGCAATATTAAGGCTTGAAAAAAACGGAAGCAAAAGAACGCCGAGCAAAACAGTTTTAAAAAAGAGGTTCATTTTAAAAAAAATTGACACCTTTTTATATAAGAAGTAAACGGCTATCAATGCAAATGCAGTTTGAAAAACAACCACAAAATAAGGGTAAATTTGTTCGCCGAAAACAAATTTACTTATTCGTAAAAAGGCAACATAACCGGGAAATCGGTACATATCTGCTCTGAGGTAACTATACGAATCTGGTGAAAAAACGGCAGGTTTAACCACTAAATAAACAAAAGAAAAAACAAATACCACTCTCAACAGAATACTTTCTAAGGTAAGGCGTTTAGGTAGTGTAAATTTGTTTTTCAAAATAAGGTTAAAATTAGTGACCGTAAAGTCCCGATAAAATTATAAATAATTTTAGTTTTACCTTTGTAAAACAAGCTGTTTTTTAAACCCAACAATCATCGCACTAAAAGTTGTACCATACTCACCCGAAAAACAATCTCAATGGGATGCCTTTGTAGCTACCTCAAAAAATGCTACTTTCCTGTTTTATAGAGATTTTATGGACTATCATAATTACCGATTTACCGATGCATCCATATTAATTTATGACCAAGATACTTTGGTTTCTTTATTGCCCGCAAATCGTACGGGCGAAGCAATGTATTCGCACCAAGGATTGAGTTACGGCGGGTTTTTATTGCGTCCGGAAGTAAAATTTCCTACTGTTCTATCTATTGTTAAAACCGTATTGCAATATCTTCATTCTAAACAAGTTTCTTTTCTAATCCTAAAAAAACTTCCCGATTATTACGCTACACTTCCAGCTCAAGAAATAGATTATTTGATGTTTCTCTTGGGTGCAAAAACTAATCAAATGGGGCTTTCTTCGGTAATTGATCTTACGGCTCCCCGACTTCCGTTAAGCAATTTGCGAAAACGCGGAATAAAAAAAGCACAAAAACAAGGATTGGTTATTAAGGAAGAACCTGAATTTAATGCTTTTTGGAATCAAATTCTTATTCCTAATTTACAGCAGCAACATCAAGTAAATCCGGTACATACGGTAGAAGAAATAAGCCTTTTGGCAAAACGGTTTCCTAAAAATATTAGACAATTTAATGTCTATCACAACGGAATCATCAAAGGCGGCGCAACTATTTTTGAAACCCAAACCACAGCACATGTGCAATATATTTCGGCGGGAAGTGACAAACAAGTATTGGGTACGTTGGATTTTTTATTTAATTATTTAATTGAAAAAGAATTTACACATAAGCACTATTTTGATTTTGGTATTTCAACCGAAGCAGGCGGAAAACAACTCAATCAAGGATTGTTACAATGGAAAGAAGGTTTTGGTGCCAGAACCTGTATCAACACGGTTTTTGAAATAGAAACACAACACACTCATCTGTTAAACGCCTTTGGATATGATTAAGTTTATTGATGTAAAAAAGATAAATCAGCGATTTGAAAAGGAATTTAAAACGGTATTTTCTCACTTTTTAAATTCGGGAAATTCTATTTTAGGCGAACAACTCTCGCTATTTGAAAAAGAATTTGCTTCCTATTGCGGCACGCAATTTTGTGTAGGAACCGGTACTGGTCTAGATGCACTCCGGCTTATCCTTGAAGCCTATAAAGTACTTGGAAAATTAAACGATGGTGATGAAGTTTTGGTAGCTTCAAACACCTACATCGCTACTATTCTTGCTATTAAACAAGCCGGGTTAACACCGGTTTTGGTTGAAGCCGAAACAAAAACCTATAACTTTAATCTTTCTCATTTAGCAGAAAAAATAACCGCTAAAACCAAAGCTATTATGCCGGTACATCTCTACGGGCAACTTTCAGCTATGGAAGAAATCCTTAGCTTGGCAAAACAACATCAATTATTAGTTATTGAGGATGGCGCCCAAGCTCACGGAGCCATCGATAAAAACGGAAAAAAAGTCGGAAACTTGGGAGACGCCGCCGGATTTAGTTTTTATCCTACCAAAAATTTGGGAGCTTTGGGAGATGGAGGTGCCGTTACCACCAACGATGCCGAACTGGCAACACTAATCTCTCAATTGAGGAATTACGGTCAAAGCAAAAAATATGTAAATCGGTATATAGGCTTTAACTCTAGATTAGATGAAATTCAAGCCGCGTTGTTACGTATTAAATTAACGCATCTAGATAACGATAATTTAAAAAGAAGAGCAGTTGCCTCTCGGTATTTAGCAGAAATTAATAATCCTAACATAACACTTCCTTTTTATAACAAAAGTAAAAATCATGTTTTCCATTTATTTGTAATTAGAGTCTCGCAACGAAGTGAGTTTTTAGAATATTTACAAAAAGAAGGAATTGGTTATTTAATACATTACCCCATACCGCCTCATAAACAAGAAGCCTTAGCAGCATACAACAATCTAACTTTTACTGTAACCGAAGCCATACATAACGAAGTGGTAAGTCTTCCTATGAGTCCGGTTATGACCAAAAAAGAAGTTGATACTGTTATTGATGTTCTTAATAAGTGGTAGTCAAAGGTTTAAATGAAATTATTATAATTCTTTTAATAATAGTTCCAGTGCTTTATTAACACCTCGTTTTATAACGCGTTCTCTGGGTTTTCCGAAGTTAAATTTTTTAGAAAAAACACCCGTAGGTGTGGCAAGTGCTATATATACCGTACCTACTTCATCTTGAGTTTCACCTTGGGTTGGTCCGGCAACTCCGGTAGTTGCAATACAATAATGGGTTTCAAAAAGTTGTTGTCCTCGTAAAGCCATTTCTTGTGCAACCTCATTGCTAACCACGGTGAATTTATCAATAAGTTCTTTATCTATACCCAATACTTTAATTTTATAAGTCGAATTATACGGCACCATACTTCCTTTAAAATACGAAGATGCGCCGGCATGTTGGATGAATTGGGTGGCAATTTCGCCACCGGTACAACTTTCAATAACGCTTAACGATTGACCATTAGCCACTAATTTTTTTGCGATTAGCTCTTCAATACTAGCATCTTCTTCAAATCCTACAACACTGTCTTTTAGTAGTTTTGCTACTTGTTTTATTTGCTTTTCTACAAGGTTACGTATCACAATTTCATCCTTACCTGTTGCCATAAGACGTAGCCTTACTCTACCCGGTGAGGGCAAATAAGCTAATTTTATTTGTTTGGGAAGTTGGTTTTCCCAGTCCGCTATTTGCTTTGCTATTTCACTTTCTCCTTTTCCGTAAGTGAGCAGTGTTTTTTGATAAATATACGGTCTGTTAAAACGTTTTACAATTCGCGGAATTACCTCTTTTTTTATAAGTTGTTTCATCTCGTAAGGAACTCCGGGAAGAGATACAAAAACCGTATTGTTTTGCTCCATCCATAAGCCGGGCGCAGTACCCATATCATTTTGTAAAATTGTAGCCTTAGAAGGCACTAAGGCTTGGTGCATACTTTCGGGAAGCAAATCTCCATTTGTATATTTTTTATAGAGCTGTTTTACATGTTCATACACTTTTTTGTTTTCAATAAGCGTATCGTTAAAAAAATTGCAGAATGATTGTTTTGTTATATCATCTTTGGTAGGTCCTAATCCACCGGTAACAATAACCAATTGTACTTTTTTTTCAGCTTCGGTTAAAGCGTGTAAAATATGTTTTTCTTCGTCTTGTATCGAGGTTATTTCGTAAACCTTTATTCCTATTTTAGTAAGTTGTTTTGCAATAAAGGCTGAATTTGTATCAACAATTTGCCCGATGAGTATTTCATCGCCTATGGTAATAATTTGAGCTTGCATTTAAAGACTAAAATCTGCTTTAAGTTCTTCAAAAACCGAAGTTAAAACAAGGTAAACTTTTTCGGTTTGATCACTTATATCGCTAACTTTTTTGGTGGTTTTTGTCCAAGATTCTATTGCCTTTACTTCTTTTAATACATCGATCCCAAACATTTCCAGATTGGGTTTCATTTTATGTGCAAATTGGTAGGTTAGCTCTTTGTTGTTATTTTCTATTGCTTCGAGAAGTGATTGCAAATCTTGTGGGATTTCTTCTAAAAAAGTTTGTGCAACAACTTTCATAAAATCTTCGTCACCTCCTGCAATTTCAGAAAGTTTTTCTATTGAATAATTTCGTTCCATTTATTTAATTTTTACTTTAAAAAGTTGTTTTTCTTCAATAAAACCGGACAACACATCGTTTGTTTCTACTTTTCCAACACCTGCGGGAGTTCCGGTAAAAATCACATCTCCAATTTTAAGTGTAAAAAAAGTAGAGATGTAGGCAATTAACTCATCTATTTTCCACAAAAGCTGTGCCGTATTTCCTTCTTGTACAACCGTGTCATTCTTTTTCAGAATAAAATTAATATTATTTAAGTCATCAAACGAATTTTTGGGTAAAAATTTTCCTATCACTGCCGATCCGTCAAATGCTTTAGCCTTTTCCCAAGGTAATCCTTTTGCTTTTAATGTACTTTGTAAATCGCGAGCGGTAAAGTCAATTCCCAATCCTATTTCATTATAATATTTATGTGCAAATTTAGCATCTATATGCTTTCCTATTCTATTGATTTTTACCAGTATTTCAACTTCGTGTTGTATGTTAGTAGAAAACGGTGGAATGACAAAGGGTTGATTTTTTAGCACAATTGCCGAGTCCGGTTTAAGAAACAAAACCGGTTCTTGCGGTTTTTGATTGTTTAGTTCTTCGATATGTTTGGAATAGTTTCTTCCTACGCAAATAATTTTCATCTACCGCTTATTGTTTTGTATTCAACTTTCTAAGTTTAATTGCTGTTAAAACTTTTTTGGTATAAAGCGGAAAATCGGCATTAAGTATCCAGCCAAAATAACCGGGTTCTTTTTCCATCACGTCTTCTACTTTTACTCCTTTATGTTTTCCGAAAAGAAAGACTTCTTCTTCATTTTTATTATAACCTATAAACCCTGCAAAATCGGCAAAACTACGATGCGAACTAAATTCGGCAAGCGACTTTACATCTGTCTGTAAATCGTCATATTTTTCAAGTTGTGCAAGCAACACTTCAAAAGTAGCTTGGGTATCGGCTAACGCGCTATGGGCGTTTTTTAATTCTTTATCGCAATAAAACTGGTAGGCAGCCTCAAGGGTTCTCTTTTCTTTTTTATGAAAAATGGTTTGCACATCTACCGCAAGATTTTTCTTTAAATCAAAATCCATTCCCGCTCTAAGCATTTCTTCAGCCAGGAGTGGAATATCAAAACGGTTGCTATTAAACCCTCCTAAATCTGAATCTTTTATAAGCGCATAAATTTTTGGTGCTAATTCACTAAAAGTGGGTTCATTTGCTACCATTTCGTTTGTAATACCGTGTATGTCTGAAGCTTCTTTTGGGATGGGCATTTCGGGATTTACTCGCCAAGTATGCGATTCTTTATTTCCGTTCGGAAAGACTTTTAATACAGCTATTTCAACAATACGATCTTTGGTAACATTAATTCCTGTTGTTTCTAAGTCGAAAAAACAAATAGGTTTGTGCAATTGAAGTTTCATTGGCATAATTTATGCTACAAAGGTACTTATTTAATACATTTGTAAATATATGAAGCAACTAATTATTTTTTTTATTCTTGTTTTTATTTCAAAGTTTGGTTTTTCGCAAGACTTAAAAGTATTAATTACTGAAAAGAAAACCGGTAAGCGTGTTGTTCTTATCGCCGAAAACAAAACACAAGACACTTTAAACGTTTTTTTAATGGTTCATGCCGAAGGCTACAGAAGAAGTGCCTCTAAACCGGTGTTAAAAGACCTCCCTCCGCTTTCAAAAACGCCAATGATTACATTAATAGAACTTACCGGAGTACCGCATCAATATACCTATGAACTTATTGTTAACGAACGAAAAACCGAGCTTCAATTTACCGTCAACAAAAAAGCAAACAATATAGAGCGAACCCTTGCTAACAGAGTAGTTATTTTTTCGAAAAATGATTGCCCAAAATGCGACTTGCTCGCTTCGCTTCTCGCCTCAAAGCGCATTCAGCACAGGGATTTGAATATTGAGAAAGACCAAGTATTATACAGGCAATTTATGGTATTTATTGAACCAAATTTAGACGCACAAACAAAAATTAGGTTTCCGGTTATTTGGAATAAAGATCACGCGATTTTTGGCTATGACAACGTTGAAGAGGTAATGAAGGAATTAGACAGCGAGAACTAACTTTCTTTATCTTGTGTTCTTCTTCTAAATATTTCAAGATTCATAAAGGTACTCATATTTCTAGCACGATTTTTTGCCAGTTGTGCCCGTTCGCCTTCAAATAAAGAATCGATAGTTTTAAACCACAAATTTAACCAAAGTCCAAAATGTTTTTCGTTAATCGTTTGGTTATGAAATTTATCGGCTCTAACATGGGCTTCCAACGGGTTTCCTTTGTATTTTTTTACAAAAAAAAGATTGGTCTCCCAAAAATCGGTAAGTAACTCAAGGTGTTTATCCCAATCTTTAATAATGGGGTTAAAAATGGGTCCTAAAACTGCATCTTTACGGATTTCTGCGTAAAAAGTATGTATAAGTTTAGAAATATCTTTTCGGTTATTTATATCGTGTAGTGTATCCATTTTTTGCTTTTAGCACTCTTTTTCGCAAAGTTAATAACAAAAAACAAGTATCGTATGATAAAAATCAGTTAACCGGTTTTTGGAAGTATTTTTTGAAATGCTTGAAAGAGTTTTCCATCAGATAATACTGCTCCTTGTTTAATTAGTAAAAAAATATCGTTGTTCCTGTCTTCCGAAATTTTTTTTGATGCCGTAAATAATTCTACTTCATCTGAAAGGATGTTGTTTTCTAACCAAAGCATTCCTCCTTTTGTGCTTAAATCAATAGAAGAGTTGTTTATTTTTACAACCAACAGCTTCATTTCATTATCTTTTATTTCAAAAAGTGAGAGTTGTTTGCTCGAATTGTTTTCTAAAAACCGAACCTTTTTTAATACACCTTCCCAAATTAAATCACTAAAAACATCTAACTCATCTTCGGCTATGTGTGGCTTTTCTGTTTTAATTTTTTTCCATTCATCTGCCGTAATTGACTGAGAAGCTAGAAAGTTGGCAAACTCTTGATGCAACTCTTCAAATTGTTCTTTTGTAAGTCTTGAATATTTCATATTTGTGATTTTGCAATAAACCAAAATAAAAAACGTCCCGAAAGTAAGTATCGGGACGCTAAATTAGTACAGTAATGTTACTATTTATTTTTTTTCGGCAACTACATC
>JALWYP010000003.1 GCA_026992695.1 Flavobacteriaceae bacterium | reverse complement strand
TTTTTCAATTTGTGCAATAGAATCAAAAGCTTTAGCATACGAAATTAAATAAGGAGTTTCTGAATACCATTGAGTATTTATTGTTTTACTTAAAAATTCTAGCTTTTCTTGGTTTGTGGGTATTGTGTCTAATAATGATAATACATTAATATTTTGTGCCCAAAAATTAAAAAAACCTAAAACTACAAAGAGAATTGTAACTATTTTACGCATAAATGAATTTTTAAAAAATGATAAGTTACCCTATTAGTTGTTTTAAAGGTAATTCTTTATAAATATACGTAATTTGCTCCCTAATTCATTATTTATTTTTAGTGAATGGGTATTTATTTTTAGTGAATAAATTATTCTTGTTAAAAATAAGTAGATTTTACCTTTTATTTTATAAACTGCTGAGAAGGATAATTTTTACTTTTTCCATTTTTAAAAATAGATGCACTAAAACCTTTGTGAATGGAGTAATATCCGGTTTCTCCTTTTTTATTCATGGCAACATAACCTACCTGAAAGTGTTTGTAATTGCTGTTGGGTTTACTCACAATACGTTTTATTGCTTCTTCGCAGGCTTGTTGGGGTGTTTTGCCTTGCCGCATTAATTCAACAATTAAAAAACTGCCTACGGTTTTAAGTACTTCTTCGCCCAATCCGGTTGCCGTAGCACCGCCTACTTCATTATCTATAAATAAACCTGAACCTACAATAGGAGAATCTCCTACTCTGCCCGCCATTTTATAAGCCAAACCACTGGTGGTACAGCCTCCCGAGATATCGCCATTTTTATCTATGGCGAGCATCCCAATGGTATCGTGATTTTCTATATTAATTACAGGCTGGTATTTGCTTTTAATTTTCCATTGTTCCCAAGCTTTTTTTGAAGCATCGGTAAGTAAATTTTGTTTTTTAAATCCTTTTGAAAGTGCAAATTTTTCGGCTCCTTTTCCTGCCAAAATACAATGCGGTGTGTCTTCCATTACCTTTCTTGCTACCGAAATGGCTTCGGCAATATTTTGCATACAAACTACTGCTCCATAATTACCATCTTTGTTCATCATACACGCATCTAGGGTAACGTTTCCGTCACGATCTGGTAAACCTCCTAAACCTACGGTTTGGTTATTGGCATTTAGCTCTTCTACATTACAACCCAGCTCGACGGCATCTATACTAGATTTGCCTTGCATTAAGACCTCACCTGCCTTGTTTACGGCATCTTTTACATCCCAGGTAGCAATAACGATGGGAAAATTTTCTTTCTGACTAGCACCTATAACCGTTTCTCTTTGACTTATTTTATCATTACAACCGCTTACTAACGACGAGCCTACGGCAACTCCCAAACCGGATAACGAAGCACTTTGAATAAATTTTCTACGTTTCATTTTTTACTATATTTAGGCTAAAGATAGTTCTTAATTTTTTTGTTCTAAAAAAGAAACTACTTCAGAATAGAATTGCTTGGGATTTTCGGCGTGAAGCCAATGCCCTGCATTATTAATTGTTACAATTTTAGCTTTGGGGAAGTGTTTTAAAATAAAAGGCACATCATAATCTTCTATATACCCCGATTTTTCTCCTTTTATAAAAAGGGTGTCGCCATTAAATACGGCATCTTTTGGAAGTGCTTTACCTACTTCTTCTATATTTTTTGATAAAACAGGAAGATTCATCCGCAAACCCAAAACCCCTTTTTCTTTCCAATACAAATTCTTTAATAAAAATTGACGTATTCCTACATCTTTAATAAACTGCGATAAAATTTCGTCGGCTTGTTTTCTGGAGGTTATGGGTTGTTTCTCCAACTCCGACAATGCTTTTAAGATATATTGATGATGTGGCGGATAGGCTTTTGGACCAATATCAGCTACTATGAGTTTTTTTACACATTCGGGGTAAGTTGTGGCATAAAGCATGGCTGTTTTTCCGCCCATAGAATGCCCAAGAAGCACCATTTTATTAAGTTGGTGGTAATCACAATACGCTTTTACGTCTTCTACCATCACTTCATAACTAAATGCTTCATCATGAAAACTTCTACCATGGTTGCGTTGATCAACCAGATGTACTTGATAACCCAACTCAGCAAAGCGATTGCCTAGCGTCTTCCAATTGTCGCCCATACCCATAAAACCATGTAAAATTACAAAGGGTGTTCCTTCTCCTATTATTTTTGAATGTAAAATCATTTTGTTGTCTTGGCTTTTAGAGAATTACTTTAGTGCTTGAAGATATTTTTTAATTACTACGTGTAACCCTTCATATAAGGCTTCGCTAATAAGTGCATGCCCTATTGAAACTTCATCTAGATAAGGAACATTTTGTTTAAAAAACGCAATGTTTTGTAGCGATAAATCGTGTCCTGCATTAACGCCCATTCCCAGTTCAAAGGCTTTTTGAGCACATTGCGCATACGGTTTTACGGCTTGGGTGTTACCTAATGCGTACTGCGAGGCAAATGCTTCAGTATAAAGCTCTATTCTGTCGGTTCCGGTTTTTGCAGCTCCTTCAATGATAGATAAAACAGGATCTACAAAAATGGAAGTTCGAATATTATTTCGTTTAAATTCTGAAATTATTTCAACTAAAAACGATTGGTGTGTAATGGTATCCCATCCGGCATTTGAGGTTAACACATCTACCGAATCAGGCACTAAAGTTACTTGATTGGGTTTTATGTTTAACACCAAGTCGATAAACTTTTTAATTGGATTTCCTTCAATATTAAACTCGGTGGTAATAACCGATTTTAAATCTTGCGCGTCTTGGTATTTAATATGGCGTTCATCAGGTCTGGGGTGAACGGTAATTCCCTGCGCCCCGAATTGTTGAATCTTTACTGCTGCTTCAACTACATTGGGAATAGTTCCTCCTCTTGCATTTCGCAAAGTGGCTATTTTGTTAATATTTACACTTAACTTTGTCATTTGTTTCGTTTTACTTTGCAAAAATACAATTAGGTATGCATTTTGCGAGGTATTTTTAAGTAATTTGCAAAAAAATAATGCCGTGAACACACAACAATACATTATTAACGACATAAAACCCTTTACCTTATCATCTACAATTGCTGAGGTACAAGAGGCGTTTAATCAACTTACCTACAGTCATATTCCCGTGCTAAAAGACGGGGCGTTTATAGGTTGTATTTCTGAAAATGATGTACATTGTTTTCAATCTAACAAAACCTTACAGGATTATCAATATGCCGTTGAGCCTTTTTTTGTTAGAGAACAAACCAACTGGTTAGACATCCTTGAAGCCTTTGCGCTTCAGGCTTCTAATATCATGCCGGTTTTAGGAAAAAACAACACGTATTTGGGGTATTATGAGTTAAACGATATTATCGCCATTTTTAACAATACTCCTTTTTTAAACGAAGCCGGAGGAATTATTGTTGTTGAAAAAAACAGTACGGATTATTCGTTTAGTGAAGTTTGTCAAATCATCGAATCTAACGAAGCAACAATTTTGGGTTTGTTTATTTCTAAAGTTTTAGGAGATACTACCCAAATTACCATTAAAATTGGTCACATTGGCATGAATGCAATTGTCCAAACTTTTAGACGCTATGGATATAGTGTAATCTCGCAACACGATGAAGATAAATTATTGCAAGACCTTAAAGAACGAAGCGACTACCTTAACAAATATCTAAATATCTAACCTTATGAAAGTAGGCATTTACGGTCAGTTTTATCATAAAAATACAGAAACCTACATTCTGCAAATTCTTTTGGTTTTAAAAAGCCGAAATGCTTCAATCTGTATTGAAGAAAATTTTTTAAGCGAAATAAAAAACAATTCCGAGTTAAACAAAAGTGTTCAAAATGTTTCTTCCTTCTCCCAATTAGACACAACCTATGACTTGTTTATTAGTATTGGGGGTGATGGCACTTTGCTTAAATCGGTTACTTATGTAGGAGATTTAGGTATTCCTATTGTAGGTATCAACACCGGAAGATTAGGGTTTTTGGCAACCATTCCTAAGGAAAAAATTACCGAAAGCATTCATCAAATCTTTGACGGCAATTATACCTTATCTAAAAGAAGTTTATTACAAGTAGAAACAAAACCTCATAAAAAAAAGCTAACTACATTAAATTTTGCGTTAAACGAAGTAGCCATTAACCGAAAAAATACTACTTCGATGATTAAAGTAGAAACGCATATAGATGATGAATATCTTACTTCCTATTGGTCTGATGGACTTATAATAAGCACGCCTACAGGCTCTACAGGCTACTCGTTAAGTTGTGGCGGACCCGTAATTGCTCCTCAAACAGGAAGCCTAATTATCACACCCATTGCTCCTCATAATCTAAATGCCAGACCTTTTGTTATACCCGATAATAGTGTGTTAACATTGCAAGTTTCGGGTAGAGAAAAAGAATATCTAATTTCGTTAGATTCAAGGATAACAACACTTACAAACCAAACCATTATAACCATAAAAAAAGCTTCTTTTTCTATTAATTTGGTGCAACTTCAAAACACTACTTTTATAAAAACCCTCCGCGAAAAATTACTTTGGGGTAAGGACAAACGTAATTAATCCCTTTTTTTACAATAAATTGCCTCAAATTGTGTTTTACAACAGAAGTTTTTTTATAGCATCCTTATTCTATATTATTACTTCAAATTAATAAGAAAACAAATTAAAACTACAAGGTTATTTCGCTTGTTTTATGCACTCTAAAACGAAAAATTTATGTAGTTTTGCAAACTTTTTAGAAGTTATGACGCGCATATTTTTAAAACTATTTATTTATTTTTTGCCCTTTATCTCCTTATCTCAAACCTACGAAATTGGGGGATTTGTAGGAGGAGCAAATTATATAGGCGATGTAGGTAAAACAACATACATTGCTCCAAAAACCCCAGTTTTTGGAGGCATTTTTAAATGGAACCGCTCTGCGAGACACGCCTTTAGAGCAACCTTGTTGTATGGAAACATAGAAGGTAATGACATAGATGCTAACGACAAAAGAAGACAACAAAGAGGCTATAGTTTTACCAATACAATTTTTGAAGCCTCTGTTGGTCTTGAGTTTACTTTTAAAGAATTTAACGTACACAGTCAGCGCATTATAGGAACACCCTATTTATATACAGGACTTACATATTTTGGTTACAATGCGCTTTACAAACGAATTAGTAGCAACAAAATTATTGATTACGACAAAGCAGGTTCAATAGCCATACCAATGGTAGTAGGATATAAAACATTTATTAGCACCAATATGCAAGTAGGTTTTGAAATTGGAGCAAGATATACCTTTACCGATGATTTAGATGGAAGTTATCCGGTTAACGGCTTAGAAAACGAACCATCGCTCCGATTTGGAAACGTAAACAGTAATGATTGGTATGTTTTTTCAGGCATTACAGTTACTTTTGCTTTTGGAAGAAAACCCTGTTACTGTAACTTTTAACCCTAATGACCCTAGAAGACCAAATAAACAAAACATCCTTACCCAAACACCTCGCCGTGATTATGGATGGCAACGGAAGATGGGCAAAAAGCAAGGGTTTGTTTAGAACCAAAGGTCATGAACAGGGCTCAAAATCGGTAAAAGAAGTCGTAGAAGGTTGTGCAGAAATTGGCATACCTTATTTAACACTTTACGCTTTTTCTACCGAAAACTGGAACAGACCGCAGCGAGAAATAGATTTACTAATGAAGCTTTTGGTCTCTTCATTAAGAAAAAACCAAAAAACATTACAAAAAAATAACATAAAATTAAATGCCATTGGTAATTTAAATGCACTTCCATCAAAAGTGCATGCCGAATTACTGGAGGTAATCAATGCAACAAAAACTAACAATAGAATGACATTAACCATTGCTTTAAGCTATGGTTCGCGAGAAGAAATTTTAAAAACTGTTAAAGAGATTAGTCATAAAGTTAAAAATAACCTAATTTCGCCGTCAGATATTGATGAAACCGTTATAAATAATCATCTTTACACCAAAAATTTACCAGATGTAGATTTATTAGTGCGTACCAGCGGTGAGCAACGCATTAGTAATTTCTTATTATGGCAAATTGCTTACGCCGAATTGTATTTTACAGATACCCTTTGGCCCGATTTTAAAAAAGAAGATTTATTTAAAGCATTGTTAAATTATCAAAACAGAGAACGTAGATTTGGAAAAACCAGTGAACAACTTAAGGAATAGCTCTACTTTATATATTAAAACTTTCATTTTTGTGCTTCTATCTTGGATAGGAAGCTCACAATTGATGGCGCAACAAAATATTTTAGACAGCGGACAAAAATACACCATTAACTCCATAACCGTAACCGGCGAGCAAAACTTTAACGAACGTACCGTTATTGCTTTTACAGGGTTAAAAATTGGAGATCGTATATACATCCCCGGAGAAAAGCTAAGTGCCGTTACCAAAAAATTGTGGGAACAAAACCTCTTTAGCGATATCGCTTTTTACGTAACAAATGTAGAGGGAGATAAGGTAGATTTAGAACTTTACATTGTAGAGCTTCCTAAAATGAAAAAAGTCACTATAGAAGGGGTTAAAAAGGGAAAAATAAAAGAAATAATTAAAGACAATAACCTTAAACCCGGAGTTAAAATTACCCAAAATTTACTTACAAACACAAAAAACTACATTAAAAACAAATACCGTAAAAACGGTTTCTTAAATACCGAAGTTACCATTACCTCCACTCCCTTTTTAGATTCTACCGGCGTTGAAAAAGGCAAAAATCTTCATATAAATATAGATAAAAAAGAACGAGTAAAAGTTAGTAAAATAACTTTTGAAGGAAACAAACAACTAAGCGACAAAAAACTACGTCGCGCAATGAAAAACACAAAAGTAAAGTTTCCCGGACGTTTTTGGAAACGATCAAAATACAGCGAATCCTTACTTGCCGAAGACAAAGCTTCTATCTTAAAAAAATACAAATCCAGTGGTTATAGGGATGCGAGAATTATAAAAGACACACTCATTGTTAAAGACGACAAAAATATTGCTTTACAGTTTAACATAGAAGAAGGTAAAAAATATTATTTTGGTAACATTCGGTTTATCGGAAACAGTGTTTATACAGACCAACAACTTAAACAAGCCCTCGGTATTAATGAAGGAGATACATATAACGGTGTTTTACTAGAAGAGCGTATTGAAGACAAAACAGATCCGGATGCCGATGATATTACTAATATATACCAAAACAACGGCTATCTTTTTTCAAGAATAAATCCCGTTGAAGTTGGTGTTCGTAATGATACTATTGATTTTGAAATTAGAATTCACGAAGGAAAATTAGCCCACTTTAACCATATTACTGTTGTTGGAAACGACAAAACAAACGATCATGTAATCTATCGAGAATTACGTACCAGACCCGGACAAAAATACAGCAAACGAAAAGTAGTACGTACCATTAGAGAACTTGGACAATTAGGATATTTTGACCCCGAACAACTTTCGCCTAACTTTAAAAATGTTGACCCAAATAACGGATTAGTAGATATTGAATATTCGGTAGTAGAAAAAGGCTCAAGCCAAATAGAACTTCAAGGCGGATACGGTGGAGGAGGTTTTGTAGGTACATTAGGACTTTCTTTTAACAACTTTTCGTTACGAAATATTTTTAATGGTAAAGCATACAAGCCCGTACCAATGGGAGACGGACAAAAACTTTCACTTCGTGCCCAAGGAAGTAGTTTTTATCAAACCTATAGCCTATCTATAGTAGAGCCTTGGCTTGGAGGAAAAAACCCCTATCAATTAAGTACTTCTTTTTCACATACAGTTCAATATTTTTATGATTTTAGACGCAGAGATGTTGATAAAAGTCGAAAATTTTTAATTACAGGAGCTTCGGTAGGAATTGCCAAACGATTAAAATGGCCAGACGATTTCTTTACGCTCTCGCAAGCTGTAAGTTTTCAACATTATAACTTAAAAAATTACAACACCGGTTTGTTTACTTTTGGAGACGGTGTTTCTAATAACTTAGCATATACAATTGGCTTAAGCAGAAATAACACAAGCACAAACCCTATTTTCCCAATGGCTGGGTCTGAGTTTAGCTTAACCGCAAAACTAACCTTACCTTATTCTTCATTTAGTAAAACCAATTTTAAAGATTTAGCTGCCGAAAGAGACGGATTAGACCCACAAGAAGACAACGATAGAATTTCAGAAATAGATCAAGAACGCTTTAAATGGCTAGAATATTACAAAGTAAAATTTAGCGGAACGTGGTACACACGTATGGTAGGAAAATTTGTACTAAGAACCAAAACCGAATTTGGCTTCTTAGGAGCCTATAACAAATACCGTGGAGTTCCACCATTTGAACGATTTTTTGTAGGTGGTGACGGATTGGGTTCATTTAGTCTAGACGGAAGAGAAGTTATACAACTTAGAGGATACCCTAACCAATCACTTTCTACAGTAGACGGAAATACTATTTACAATAAATATACGTTAGAGTTAAGATACCCTGTTACATTAAAACAGTTGGCATCTATCTATGTACAAGGGTTTTTTGAAGCAGGTGGAGCCTATGACGGATTTAAAAATTACAATCCTTTTAGCCTAAAACGTTCTGCTGGAGCAGGAATTCGTATATTTATGCCGGCATTTGGATTATTAGGAATTGATTTTGCCTACGGATTTGACCCCGTACTAGGCGGAACTACTAAAAACGGATGGGAAACACATTTTATAATAGGACAACAATTTTAAAATTTGGCACGATATTTTCTTAAACAACAACCAAGCAATTATGAAAACAAGTAAATTAATTTTAATCACGCTACTTTTTTTTGGAATTACCGTTTCGGTAACTGCTCAAAGAGGTGTACGTATTGGTTACATAGATATGGAATACATCCTTGAAAGTGTTCCGGAATATCAAGAAGCAACCATCCAACTAGATGCAAAAGTGCAACGTTGGAAAAAAGACATCGAAAAAAAGAATAACAAAATCAAGCAAATGAAACTTGATTTAAGCAAAGAGCGAGTTTTACTAACACAAGAGTTAATTGAAGAACGAGAAGAAGAAATAAAAATCTTAGAAGACGAAATGTTGCAATACCAGCAAGATCGTTTTGGTCCTAATGGCGATTTAGACATACAAAGACGCCAATTAGTACAACCCATACAAGACCAAGTATTTAATATTGTGCAAGAAATTGCTGTAAACAAAAAATATGATTTTATCTTTGACAAATCTGCCGATGTAGTAATGTTATTTGCCGCAAAACGAAACGACATTAGCGATATTGTTTTACGAAGTATTAACAGAGCTAATAAACGCAAACAAGTTAGAGGCAAAAAAGAAAAGAAAGAAGTTGAAAAACGCGAAGAGCTTTCTGCCGAAGAAGAAGAAGCTGTTTCAGAACGTGAAAAACTTATCGAAGAGAAGAAAGCAGAAAGAGAACGCTTAATGGAAGAACGAAGAAGAAAAAGAGACTCATT
>JALWYP010000002.1 GCA_026992695.1 Flavobacteriaceae bacterium | reverse complement strand
AAATTATGTCAGTGCACTTGAAAAAAATAGAATTCCGGTAACTGTGAGACGCAGTCGAGGAAAGGATATAGATGCTGCTTGCGGGCAGTTGGCAAATAAACAATAAAAAGTTTAATATCTTGAAAACCGTTTCGCTTATAAAGCAACCCATAGATTTTGAAATGGAACTTTTTGAAAAAAAGTTCCTGCTTTCAATGTCTTCAAAAGTATCATTATTAAACCGTATTACGCATTACGTTGTAAATAGAAAAGGAAAACAAATGCGACCGATGTTTGTCTTTCTAATTGCAAAAATGGTAAATAACGGAGAAGTAAACGAACGTACTTACAGAGGAGCTTCTGTTATCGAGTTAATTCATACCGCTACACTGGTACACGACGATGTGGTAGACGAAAGCCACAAACGAAGAGGTTTTTTTTCTGTCAATGCACTTTGGAAAAATAAAATTGCTGTACTTGTGGGCGATTATTTACTTTCAAAAGGATTGTTATTATCAATAGATAATGGCGACTTCGATTTACTAAAAATTATTTCGGTAGCTGTTCGCGAAATGAGCGAAGGCGAACTGCTTCAAATAGAAAAAGCTAGAAAATTAGATATTACCGAAACGGTTTACTACGAGATTATTCGAAAAAAAACAGCTACCCTAATAGCGGCTTGTTGTGCAATGGGGGCGCAAAGTGTTAATGCAGCGAAAGAAGAAGTTAACCTAATGAGAGAATTTGGTGAATTAATAGGAATGGCTTTTCAAATTAAAGACGATTTGTTTGATTATGGTCAAGAAAAAATAGGGAAACCAACCGGAATTGATATTAAAGAACAAAAAATGACACTACCGCTTATTTATGCTTTAAATAATTGTTCTCAAAAAGAAAAATCTTGGCTCATAAACTCTATAAAAAACCATAATAAAGACAAGAAAAGAGTTAAAGAAATTGTTCAGTTTGTAAAGAAAAAAGACGGACTAAACTATGCAGTGAGCAAGATGAAGGAATTTCAGGCTCAAGCACTAAGTATTCTAGAAAAACACCCTGAATCTCCGTATAAAAAATCACTTCAATTAATGGTAAATTACGTTATCGAACGAAAAAAATAATTTACAAAATGACAATTTGACACATTACGTCTATTGGCAGTACTTTTGCATAACCCATTTCAGAATTATAAAATAGAGCTATTATGAGCGATCAAGATAAAAATAAAAATAAAGTTTCTTCCAAGAAAAAAGAAGAAAAAAAACAAAGTAAAATAGAAAAAGAATTACAAGAAGTAAAAGAGCAATTACAGCAAGAAAAAGATAAATATTTACGTCTTTTTGCCGAGTTTGAAAATTATAAAAAACGCACAACAAAAGAACGTCAAGAGTTGTTTAAAACCGCAAGTCACGATGTGATGCTTGCTTTACTACCGGTTTTAGACGATTTTGAGCGGGCATTAAAAGAAATAAAAAAAGGAGGCGATAATGTACTTTATGATGGTGTAAAATTAATTGAAGATAAATTAATTAACACGCTTAAATCTAAAGGGTTAGAGCATATTGAAACAGCACATGGCGAAAGTTTTAATGCCGATTCTCATGAAGCAATAACTCAAATCCCGGCTCCATCAGACGATTTAAAAGGAAAAATTGTAGATGTTGTAGAAAAAGGGTACACACTTGGAGATAAAATAATACGATACCCTAAAGTGGTAATAGGACATTAATAAATTGAAAAAAAAGTTACTCGCTTTCTCGAGTAAAAATTATGAAGGAAGATTATTACGTAATCTTGGGCGTTTCTAAAACAGCAACTCAAGTAGAGATAAAAAAAGCATATCGTAAAAAGGCAATCGAGTATCATCCCGATAAAAATCCGGGCGATAAAAATGCTGAAGAAATGTTTAAAAAAGCAGCCGAAGCGTACGAAGTTTTAGGCGATCCGGACAAAAGAGCAAAATACGATCGTTTTGGTCATCAAGCTTTTGATGGTGGTGGCTTTGGAGGCGGAGGAATGAATATGGAAGACATTTTTAGTCAGTTTGGAGATATTTTCGGAAGTGCTTTTGGAGGTGGTTTTGGAGGCGGATTTAGTGGTTTTGGCGGAGGAAGAACACGAGTAAAAGGAAGTAATTTAAGGATTAGAGTAGCACTTTCTCTTGAAGAAATTGCTAATGGTGTTGCTAAAAAAATAAAAGTAAAAAGAAAAAAAATTGCACCCGAAACCACTTACAAAACGTGTCCTACTTGTAACGGACACGGACAGGTTACACGAATACAAAATACGATTTTAGGTCGTATGCAAACCGCTTCGGTTTGTAATGCGTGTCAAGGAAGTGGAAAAATAGTAGATAAAAAACCGCACCATGCCGATAGCTTTGGAATGATTACGGTTGAAGACACAATTACTGTCGAAATTCCGGCAGGAGTAGAGGAAGGAATGCAACTAAAAGTAGCCGGTAAAGGAAACGAAGCACCGGGTGGTGGTTTGGCAGGTGATTTACTGGTGGTAATTAAAGAAAAAGAACATCCGTCTTTACAGCGTGAAGGAAATAACCTTCATTACGATTTATATATAAGCATTTCTGAAGCTGTTTTAGGAACATCAAAAGAAATAGAAACCGTTACCGGAAAAATTAGATTAAAAATAGAACAGGGAGTACAAAGCGGAAAAATTTTAAGACTTAGAAAAAAAGGAATCCCGTCGTTAAACGGATATGGCACAGGAGACTTGTTGGTTCACGTAAACGTATGGACACCCAAACACATTAATAAAGAACAACGAGATTTTTTTGAAAAAATGAATAGTCACGATAATTTTAAACCACAACCTAAAAAAGAAGACAAATCATTTTTTCAAAAGGTTAAAGACATGTTT
>JALWYP010000001.1 GCA_026992695.1 Flavobacteriaceae bacterium | reverse complement strand
CATTTATTAAGTTATGGGAAAATTGTGACAATGTAAATATTTTAAAAGTAAAAAGTTATTTGTTTACTGTTGCTAATAATTTATTTTTAAATCATACAAAACATTTAAAAGTAGTTCGTAATTATCAAAAAGGACTAAGTGATTCTGTAAATAAACAATCACCCGAATATTTAATGATAGAAAAAGAGTTTTTATTAAAAGTTGAAAAGTCTATAAGTGAATTGCCCGACAAACAACGGGAAGTATTTTTATTAAGTAGAATAGAAAAGAAGAAATACAAAGAAATTGCTCTACTATTGGGAGTATCTATAAAAACGGTTGAAAAAAGAATGCACGAGGCTTTAAAAGTTATAAATAAAAAGATAGGAAAGGTGTAATTTCATTAATGTCCGGCAAAAAATAAATATAACAATAGGGTTTTTTAAATTTAAGTTGTCTTATACTTGAAAATATGGAAAAAGAAAAAGTAAATACTACGTTTTTGGCAAAATGGTTTGAAGGAAGCATAACCGATGCTGAATTTCAGCAATATGTTTCTGAAAATGAATTTTTGCACTATCAAAAACTAAAAAAAGGGGTGGACGCTTATGCGTTTCTTGAAAAACCCGTTGATGACACATTTAAAGTTATTAGGGAGAAAATTGCGAAAAAGAAAAACTACCAACTTAAACACCTCTACACCAAATGGGCGGTATCCATAGCCGCCGGTTTGGTTTTGTTTTTCGGTCTTTTTACTTTATTAAAAAATGAAATCGAAATTATTAAAACAGCTAGAGGAGAACAAAAAACCATTGCCTTGCTTGATGGTTCAACTGTTTTGTTAAATAATGATTCTACATTACGTTACGACAAAAGCAACTGGGAAGATTTTAGAAAAGTAACCCTTAAGGGAGAAGCCTTTTTTAAAGTAAAGAAGGGAAGTGCGTTTACTGTAGTTACAGATGAAGGAACGGTGCAAGTACTGGGTACTTCTTTTAATGTTAATAGTGATACCAATTTTTTTGAAGTAACTTGTTTTACCGGAAAAGTAAGCGTTAAAACAACTACAGATAGCTTGCCGGTTATTCTTTTACCCAAAGACTCCTATCGGAAAATAGGAAATGCCATTACATCAGAAAAAACACCTTATAAAAGACCCTCTTGGATTGAAGGAGAAAGTACCTTTACCAAAATGCCTCTAAAATATGTTTTAAGTGCTTTTGAGAAGCAATATAATATTAAATTTATATTGGATAATGTTGATGATTCTGTTATTTTTACAGGAAGTTTTACACATTCTAATATTAATATTGCTTTAGAGTCTGTTTTTAAAACTGCAGGAATACGTTATAAAAAAACAGATAAACAAACGATAGTGCTTAGCTCTGGTCAATGACAAAAAAACTTCTTTTAATTATATTGTTTGTTGTTTTATCTAAAGCAGTCTTTTCTCAAGAAAAGATTGCTTTTTCTGTTGAGGCTGTTAACCAACCACTCGATGAAGTATTTGTTACCATTGAAGATTTATTTGGTGTACGATTTTCTTATATCGAAAAAACGGTTCAAAATAAAACAATTACATTAACAAAAAAGAAGCGAACACTAAAAGGAATACTTCAAGATATAACCAAGCAAACCCAAGTAAAATTTAGTTTTTTAAATAATAGATACATTATTGTAGTACCATTAAAAAATGACAATGTTATTTCTTCTTCAAAAATACAACAACTGCAAAGCATTATTTTGTTTGGTTATTTAACAAAAGGGATAACCAAAAATAAAGATGGCTCATTTGTCTTAAAACCTAAAAAACAGGGTATTTTGGCAGGTCTAGTAGAAGCCGATGTTTTAGAAAGTATTCAGCAATTACCAGGAGTAGTAAGCCCAAACGAAACCGCAACAGGTTTTACCGTGAGAGGTGGGCAAACCGACCAAAACCGAATTATATGGAATGGTATTACAATGTATCATAAAGGGCATCTTTTTGGAATGTTATCCGGGTTTAATCCCAATATTACACAAAAAGTTAATTTTTATAACAAAGGAACCCCTCCACAATATGGCGAGCGCATTTCTAGTGTAATAGATATAAGCTCTAACCAATATGTAAAAAATAAGTTTAAAATAGGAGCTGGAATTAATGGTATTAATGCCGATATTTTTTCGCAAGTGCCTATTATAAAAAATAAAATAAGCCTTCAGTTTGCTGCTAGAAAAAGTTATACCGAAGATTTAACTTTTAAAAAACTTGCCAAAAAAGTATTTCAAACAACTAAAATAAAGAACACAAAAAACAAAACAAACGATTTTACCTTTTCAGACTATACTTTTAAATTGTTAATAGAACCAACTCCCAATTCGGTTATTTCGTTAAGCGGAATCTCTATAACAAACCGGTTAGATTTCCTTGTTTTAAATAATGAAGAAACAAATTCGCTTAATGATGTTTTAACTACCGGGAACGACGGTTATAGTATAAAATGGGATAAATCGTGGAAAAACATTCAGTTAAAAACGAAAGCTTTTTTTTCTAAATACAAATTAAAATATAACTTTATTGAAAATGCTAATTCTGCAAGAATATCTAATTTTGAAAAGAGAAATGATATATACGATTCGGGTTTTCAATCAATGCTTTCGTTTCCGGTTTCTGAAGAGAATTCTTTGCTACTCGGGTACGAATATAATTTTAAAGATGTAGGGTATTCATTTATTAAAACAACTACAAGTACGTTTGTTTTAGATGTAGATAAAACACAAGTGGCTACCCATTCGCTCTTTGGAAACTTTAAATTAGAGAGTAAGAAAAATTACGAAGGCTCTTTGGGGTTGCGAATTAATTATTACCCACAATTAAACTCTTTTAGAGTAGAACCACGAG